>NZ_JAAHGK010000232.1:0-7368 GCF_010672505.1 Okeania sp. SIO2B9
TCTTCAAATTAACTTACTTCCCGGTGCAATCAACGAAATTATGGCTTCTGCTGCCAAAAGTGGCTTTCTCACAAAATTAGACTGCTATGGCCTCATGGCTGCTGTATTAGACGATTCTCTAAGCACAGAAGATCGTTCTACTGTTAAGCGACTTTCATATTTTGTACTCAGAGGATGGGTACGAGTAGAGTAGACATAGAGTTGGCGATCGATACTTTGTTTAAATGTTATGCCTCAACAAATTCATCAGGAAATGCTTACCTTCTTCCTTCTTCCTTCTTTTCCTAAAACAAAAAAATCATCCGAATAATTCCCACAGTAATAGTTTCATTATCCTCGTCATGTTCGGGATTAATAACTACTAAAACTCCCGGATTAATTGAAATATTGTCATTAATTTGATAACGATAAAAACCCTCCAAATGCCAAGCTGTATCATCATCATCTGGACCATTATCAGTATCAGTTACTTTAGGTGGATTTCCAATTACAAAACCAAGCAAACTTCCCTGTTTACCTAAGTCAGTAAATCCTAAAGTAACTGCCCAATTAAAAATAGTTGCTTCATCTCCTTCCTTAACAAGACCAACAGATTTTTCAGCATCAGCAAAACTCCATCCAGTCCAACCGGAAACTGTGAAATTATTCAAAGCACGCCAACTTCCTTGAATACCTAAATGATCTGCGGAAGTGGGAACTAAATTACCAAAGGGTGCATTTGCTCTTCTACTACCTGTTGCTGCTGAGACAAATAACTTCCTTTTTGGATAGTAAGAACGTACATAAGTAACGCCAAAACGGAGGCGATCGCTTGGTCGAATATCTAGTTGTGCTAAACCTGCATTACTACCATTAAAAAATCCATTACTTTCTCTTGGGTTTTCCGGGTCTCTTGCTAAATATCCTAATGATAAAGTTACGGATTTATTAATATTATAAACAACTGTTACTCCAGCACCTCGTGCCCCTTGGGCATAGATAGGATTGAAGCGTCCAAACCTAGAAATTGCCCCTGATATTCTATTTGCAAAAAGTCTGTTGAAGTTATCAGAAACATTCATATTAAATCTACCACCAATGGCATCAACATGAACTCTAAATTTTTTGCCAACGGGAAAACGATAGAATAATTTACCAATATCAACAGTATTATTAGTATTTCTTTGAAACGCTAAACGAGTCATATTTGTTCCAGTTATTGGCACTCCATAGGCAACTATCCTCTACAATCAATTTGGCTCACTTCCTGAAGTTACACCTTTTCTAGATGGGATTAAACCAGTTGTTCTATCCTTAATTTTTAGGTGGTACTCCTTGCAAAGCAGTAATCAGAGGTCTGACCGCTCGACTAATCAAAGGTTTTATACCAGCTATTATTCCGAGGAAACTGCCACTTAATGTTGCTATTGTGAAGCCACTAATTGCATTTAAACTAGTAGTTAAAATAGCTAAAGTTAATTTATTTGCCGTTGCCAAATTTTTCAGAGCGACTAGAGTTTCTAGAGGAGAAGGTAGAATGATTGAACTATAGTGCATTGCTAGTAGTTGCCATATAGTTATAAATCCTAAAAAGCCGATTAATTCAGGTAAAATAACTTGAATTAGTTTGAATATATTTTTATCAAATTTATCAGATTGAATCATCAACTTGACTATGTTATTTTAAACTTGAACAGGACTTACGCAAAGACACTATATATAGCGTTTACCAATTTAGGCGATTGCTGACGCAAAGCTCCGCTAACGCTTAAAAAATCAAGTGCGATCGCCTCAAGATTTTGGGCATTTTTCAAACAAGAGTAAAAACACTTAATATAGTGTCCTTGCGTAAGTCCTGATTAAAATACATTTTAAGACATAGTTGTTTAACTTCAGGGTGATATGCTTTGGGTTTAGGAGATTCAACAAATTGATGTCCACAGTCGTGACAACGATAAGATTGTTTTTGCCGACGAAAACCATTTTTCTTATAACGAGAAGATTGGCATTTGGGACAGTACATTTTTTCTTGAGTTTGACAACAATTTTATTCTATAGCATTCTATATTCACTAACGCCTGAAAGTTTACATTAGGCATCTCCAATAATCAAAAATAAAATCAATTATCATACATAAATCATCAATTATTTCCCCCTACTCCCTACTCCCTACTCCCTACTCCCTCTTTTCCGGAGATGTCTATTTTTGAGAGTTGAATAGAGTGTAAGATGGTTAATCAGTTGTTGAATATAACTAAGATTATTATGGCTCAGTCTCTAAACGATCACCTTCACCTTTCTATCATTGCATGTGGTCACGCTGGTTCCGGTAAGTCCACCACCCTATGACACTTGATCTACAAATGCGGCTCGATTACCAAGCGTCAGATATCTACGTTTGAGAAAGAGTCTCTTGAAATGGGAAAGGGGTCTTCCAAGTATGCCTGGGTCATGGATAGAACTCCGGAGGAACGCGAGCGAGGTATGACCCTAGAGGTGAACTACTGGAGAATAAAAACGGAGAAATATTTCTGCCATCTCATTGATGTTCCCCATGCCATTGATCAAGTGATTAGTGCGGCCTCCCAAGCTGATGCTGCGATACTCATGGTTGATGCCAAAAAAGGAAGCTTTGAAGCTGGCTATGCTATGGACGGACAAACTCGCCAACACGCTTTCATACTCTATTGCCTTGGT
Organism: Okeania sp. SIO2B9; assembly: GCF_010672505.1. Taxonomy (NCBI): domain Bacteria; kingdom Bacillati; phylum Cyanobacteriota; class Cyanophyceae; order Oscillatoriales; family Microcoleaceae; genus Okeania; species Okeania sp. SIO2B9. The sequence continues at coordinate 2,677 of NZ_JAAHGK010000232.1, forward strand.
GTCAAGCAGCTTATTGTTGCTGTCAATCAGATGGATGCTGTTAACTATGACCAAGAGCGCTACAACGAGATTGTTCTAGAAATGAGTGAACTTCTCAAAAAAATTGGCTACAATCCGAAAGCAATTAGGTTTATTCCTATCTCTGGATGGACAGGTGAGAACTTCTTGGAACCAGCAAGTAATATGAGTTGGTATCAAGGTACTCATATTGAGATGATGAACAGGTACGGGAATTTGGTACGAGCTTCTTTTAAAACCCTCTTCGAGGCTATTAATACCTTTCTTCTACCTTCAGATGACTCTGGACCCATGCGTACCTGTGTCTCTAGAGTATTTCAACCCGGGGACGACCATAACCTACAGATTGGTAATGGTCGATTTTCATTTATGGGACATGTTGAACGTGGAATCCTTAAGCCGGGAGATGAAGTTGTCTTTTACCCCACTCACACCAACTCCAACCCTTGCACAGCTAGAATTACCAATCTAGAGATTAGCCATGAGGAGACCACCTCCGCTAAGAAGGGTAACATTGTCAATTTTATTCTCGATGGTATTTCCCATGCTAACTCGCCCCATGTTGGTGATGTCATGGTTCATAAATCCGACTCCTCTATTGGCAGGATTCGGAGCTTCCAAGCTCAGGTTATTGTGCAATCTCATTGTGGTTCGATTGAAGTTGGCTACCAGACCACAGTCCTTATCAATAGTGCCCAGGTTGTAGTCCGCCTCACTGCTATCGAGCGTCAACTAGATAGAAGGGGTCGCACCATCGCTGAGAACCCCGCTAAGATTGAGGAAGGAGATGGTGCCATTGTTACATTTGAAGTCCAAGAACCTTTAACGGCAGAGCCATTCAAGGATTGTTCAGGACTGGGTCGGTTGATTCTGATGGACGGTAATAAGAATTCTGAGGGCGTTGCCAATTTAATAGTTGGTGTCATCCGAGAGGTTGAACGTGTTTGACCTACCCATTGACATCCTCTCCCGCTAAATCGAAGATTATAGCGGGAGATTCCCAAACATCGCTATTTGGGTTCCGGGTTTAAGTAGCAATTGTGCAAGAAACCCCGTTAAGGTATTTGCGATCGCGCTCTCCAATTAAACCTCTCTGAGAAAAAACCCTGAGACCCTTGATTTATCGTTATAAATTTCTGCACCAAATAAACTACAGTTTATTAACAGGACTTACGCAAGGACACTATATATGGTGCTTAGCGTTCAGACTATCTCTATATTGGCACTGCTTACTAGGTTCCTCTGAGCGATCGCCTGAACTCCAAAACATAACTAATAGATATCTCCGAAAAAGAATCTGAAATCCCTGTGTATAGGTAAAAATATAATTTCTAGAGATGTTTAATGGAATATTCACTAACATAGGCGATCGCACTTGATTTTTTAAGCGACCGCCTAAATTGGTAAACTCTATATATAGTGTCTTTGCGTAAGTCCTGTTGAATATAATCTTGACAGGATTTATCGCAGAAGGAACACAGAGTAATATAATTCCCTTGATCATCATACAATGCGTAGGGGCGAATGGCCATTTGTGCTCCGCAAAGCTCCGAATGGCGCCCCTACAATATAGACTCTTAATCTTAAACAATGCTGAATAACACTGATGCGACCAGATTTGAGATCAAACCCTTGTAGGAATGTTCCATGGAACGCCCCTACATTCTTTTTCGGAAGGAAAGCAAGTTGAAAACCTACGAAGCACTTCCAATTACAATATCGCGCACCCGCACAGGTACACAACTATGAGTCATTTGAGCTATCTGCATCGGTTCCCCTTTCCCACAAATATTAGTACCACACTGCTCCCTTTCTGCAACAGTTCCCACCGCATCAACACTATTCCAAAAATCTGTTGTCATCGAATGATAAGTCACATCTTTCAACATTCCCACAACTTTGCCTTTTTTCACCTGCCAAAAAGCATCTCCACCAAATTGAAAATTCCGTCGCTGTTGGTCAATAGAAAAACTACCAACACCATCAATTAAAATCCCATCTTCAGTATCAGCAATCATTTCATCTAAACTAGCAGTATGACTACCACCATCAGCACCCGCTTCTAACCCCAAATTCGGAATGCGTACCATCGGTACACTCGACCAACTGTCAGCAAAAGCACAACCATTACTACTACCACGTCCAAGTCGGTAAGCTGTTTCTCGGTCTGTGAGATAATCAACTAATATCCCATCCTTAACAACATACCATTCTTGTGACTTCACACCCTCATCATCATATCCCATTGTACTACGACCACCTGGTTGAGTGCGATCGCATTTAAAATTAACCCAGGGAGCAGCATATTGAAGTTTACCCATTTTATCGGTAGTGGCAAAACTTGTACCAGCAAAATTAGATTCATAACCATAAACCCTATCTAATTCAGTGGGGTGTCCAACAGATTCGTGGATAGTTAAAAATAGATTCGTTGGCTTTAAAATTAGAGTGGAGCGAATATCCGCAGGTCCTTTGGGAGCATAAACTTTTTCAATTGCTTCCTCAGCAACTCGTTCTACCTGACTCAATAGATCAGTGGGGTTAATATGCTCATAACCAATATTCAAAGGAGGTCGTTCGTAACTGCGACTTTGAGCATCATTATTGGCAATAGCTGTGCAAGAAAACCCAGGATAGCTGCGGTAAATTGTTTGCTCAATTAGGGAACCATTTGTAGAAGCAAATATTTTCTCTTCTTTAGTAAACCGGAGAAAAGAAGCAGCTTTTTTCACTCCTCGCTCCTCATAACTCAATAATTTCTCATTCAAATTTAAAAGTAATTCTGCCTTTTCGCCAATGGGTACTGCAAAAGGATCAATTTCAATGGGAGTAACATAACTATCACGGTAGGTTTCCACAGGTACTAACTTTACAGGTGTTTGTTGACAGAGACGACTACCCTTAGCAATATCTACTGCCAGAGCAACAACTCTAGCTACCTCTTCTAGACTTTGGCGATGACTGGCAGCAAAACCCCATGCACCATTGAGCAAAACTCTCACCCCAAAACCAGAATTGACCTTATCTTCTAATCTGTTGAGAGAGCGATCGCGAGCTGTTAAATTTTGAGAACGATAAATACATAAGCGAATATCTCCATATTCACATCCGGACTGACGAATTAAGTCTATTGCGAAGGTAGCTAATTCTGTAGTTTTAATCTTTGCTGGTGCTTGTACCATTCTATGTTAATCTGAATTTTATCTAATTTATTTTATATAATGCACCATTTTTGTCCAAAATTTTAGTTTGTAGGTTGTAGGTTAATCAAAAATGATTGTAGATTTGAGAGAATCGTGAGGAGTTTGCTATGCCTAATCAATATTTATCTCCAAAAAATCTGTTAAAATCAAAATTTTTATTAAAATTTATTGGATTAGTAGGAACACTGGTAATTAATTGGAGTTTTACTCGGCCAGTTTTTGCAGCCTTCTTAACAAACTGGTTTTTTGACCCAGACAATAATCAACTCCAGTTTACTCTCCCATCAGGTACAGCTCCTAGTTTTTCTTTAGAAAATAAACCAGCTCGTCTAATTGTATACATTCCCAATACAGAGGTTAGTGTAGATGTGACTGAGTTATATCCGGCAGGTTTGGTGCGCCGAGTTAGTCTTTCTCAAGAGCAACCAGAACAAGCAAAAGTTATTATAGATTTTGCTCCAGAAGTGGTTATCTCTAGCAAACAAGTACAATTAGAACAAGTCGAACCACAGGAAAATAGTTGGCAGTTAAGTTTGCTTGTAGCTGAAGGGGAATTTTCAGAGCCAGCAGAGGCCATAATTTCAGGGCCGACTGAGCCAGAAAATACAGAATTAGAAAATGCTCAAACTACCAACCAACAGCTAACTGAGCCAGAAAATACAGAATTAGAAAATGCTCAAACTACCCAAGAAGAAGAAAATAATCAAACTTCTACTCAACCAAAGCAAGATAGTGTAGGTTTATTAGACACTGCTCCGGAACAAGAATCTCCTTTACCAAACCCAGGCCCTTCTGCGGAGCCTTCCGTACCATTTCTGGTCATTCCCACTGACAGGCCAGGTAGATTTAGATCTCCAATAGTAGATGCTTTTGATAATGAAAAGCCTGAAACGGAAACTTCTCAGGTTGTAGAAACACCGACACTTCAGACTAGAGAGGAACAAGAGACGGTTATTTCACTTCCTCCAGAGTCCAGAGAAAAATCAAAATACAATACTACAGAATCAGTAGGTGTAATTACTTTTGGAGAACCTTTGCCGGGGTCATCGGGACAAAAACAATCTGAAGATGATTCTTCCATATTAATTGAGGAAGGAGAAGTTGTAGGTTTAATTTATCCATCTCAAGATGTTACATTACCACGAGATATTGAGATACAGGAAGTTTTGCTGCTCAAAGAGGCGATCATTGACGAATCTGGTAGAGTTATAGTACCAGCTAGAACGCCTGTAGTTGGTGGTTTTGATACTACTACTCAGGGAAGTAAATTTATCGCCAGGGCTATATATGTAGATGAGCGCTTAATTCCTTTTTCTGCTGAATCAGAATTACTCCGAGGCCATCGTAATATAAATGAAAAAGTTTTGGCTGCCAGTAGCGCTGGTGGGGGGTTAGGATTATTACTGCTGACGGGTTCAGGTTTTGGTTTTCTGGCAGGAGCAGCTCTTGGTGCTGGTAGTGTTGTTCTTAC
>NZ_JAAHGK010000233.1:0-7365 GCF_010672505.1 Okeania sp. SIO2B9
GTTCGGCGAGGGCCTCGTCGCGGGTCTTGGCCGCCCCTACCGGGCGGCCAATCTTAGGATACAAAATTGCAGGTCTAGTACCTTTTACAATTCCCTTATCTTGGTTTTATATGGGATTAGTTTGCTATTTACTAGCTCGTTGTAGTTTACAGGTTAAGAGTTCTAGCTCTTGGTTGCGTCATGTAGGAGCGATCGCTACAGGAGCAATGCTTCTAACAGCTTGGGACTTAGTCCTTGACCCAGCCATGAGTCAGGCACCATTTCCGTTTTGGACATTTCAAGAGGAAGGCTCTTTCTTTGGTATGCCTTACCGCAACTTATTGGGATGGGTAGGTACAGGTGCAATATATATGTCTGTAGCTGCTTGGTTTTGGCGCAAGAAAACAATTTCATTGTCCCGCCAACATTTAAATCTGCCACTCATTACCTATTTAGTTAACTTTGCTTTTGGAGCAACAATTACTGTCGTTGCCTTAGATGCTAGATTCTTATTACCTACTTGTTTGAGTGTAGTGCTAGGGGTAATTCCAGCGATCGCCCTGTGGTGGATATCTCCAGCTAATCAATTGAGTGAGGTGGATATGTCCCTCGACAATGCTATGAGTGATGATCAGGTAAAAGTACCTGTGACACAGGTAAATATGGCTGTAAAATAACTCACAAGTTATATCAATTTTAGATTTTAGAGAGAACACCAGGGGCAAAGGTATTTGAAGGAATAAATTCTTGGCTTTGTTTGAGAGATAATATAAAATCTAAAATACTGCCCAATAGAATCCAAAATCATGCCTGAAGCCTTTTTTTTTGTCATTCTACTGTTGCAACTACCAGCAACAGCTATCTTACTATCGCGTCTGATTAAAGGTCCTACTCGCCAACCACCATTAAAACCTGACTCACCCACACCAGAATTAGTAGGTAAAGTAACTGTTGTCATACCAACTCTTAATGAGGCCACTCGCATTACTCCCTGTTTGCTGGGGTTGAGTCGGCAAAGTTACGAAGTGCGGGAATTTATCATTGTTGATAGTAATTCGGTAGATGATACCCAATATATAGTTAAAACTAAGGCAGAAACAGACCCAAGATTTCGCTTAATTACGGATGACCCTTTGCCCTCTGGATGGGTAGGTCGTCCGTGGGCTTTGCATACAGGCTTTTTGAGAAGCTCCCCAGAGAGTGAATGGTTTCTCGGGGTCGATGCAGATATTCAACCAAACCCTGGGTTGGTCGCTAGTTTGGTCAAAAAGGCAGAAGCTGAAAACTATGACCTGATTTCGTTGTCGCCACAATTTATTCTGAAATATCCAGGAGAACTGTGGCTACAACCTGCTTTACTCATCACGTTAGTCTATAGATTTGGACCAACTGGCACGGGGGCACAAACGCCGGAACGAGTTATGGCCAATGGTCAGTGTTTTCTGTGTCGGCGCTCGGTGTTGTCAGAGGTGGGGGGTTATAGCAGTGCTAAGGGTTCTTTTTGTGATGATGTAACTCTGGCTAGAAATATTGCTGCCCAAGGTTTTAAGGTGGGGTTTTTGGATGGGGCGGAGGTTTTGCAGGTCAGGATGTATGAGGGTATGGCAGAAACTTGGCAGGAGTGGGGGCGATCGCTTGACCTTAAGGATGCTTCCCCTACTGCTCAAGTTTGGAGTGACCTTTGGTTATTGTCAGCTACGCAGGGTTTACCTTTGTTGATAGTTTTGAGTTATTTATTGTTTAGTTTGTCTGTTGATGTTTCTTTATCTTCCAGGTTTTTATTGTTTGGATTAAATTTATTTTTACTATTAATTAGATTTGCTTTGTTATTAGCGATCGCTCCTTCTTATGATTTAAGTAAAGCTAAAGTTGGTTGGTTATTTTGGTTATCTCCTTTAGCAGATCCTTTTGCAGTTTTGCGGATATTTTTATCTGCTATAAGAACTCCTAAAAAATGGAGAGGTAGAGTTTATGATAATGGTTAATATACTCTCTTACTTGAGATTATTTTTATTTTCATACCTTGATTCAGCAACGCCATCAATTAAGATAAAACTTATAACTTTTCCCTAATAGACATCTCTACAAAAATAGGGAGTAGGAAGTAGAGGAAAAAATTGATGAATAAGAGTACGATAATTGATTTGATTTTTTATTGTTGGAGATGTCTAATGTCAACTTGAAAAAAGAGTGTTGCGAATAATAAGTGGGACAAAAGACAAGTGCAGGAAATGTTCCTTTGACAAAGCAATGCGACCCCGTGATGACGCCAGTTGCACATGATAGCGCACCAAGAAAAAAAGAGAACTGATGACTTAAAAACTGGTATTGAAACCATTCATTCTGACTCCTGACTCCTGACTCCTGACTCCTAAGAAATATCCTAACTATTTGTAGCAAACATTTATCAAATTAGTATAATGTCAACACTATCATCCCATCATGGTTGGAATATTACCGAAGCGCAAAGAGAAATTTATAGACAACGTTCAAAAGCATCTAGTCGTGCTAAAAAACAAGCCTTAAATGGAGAAGGGCAAAAACCTATTCATCCGATCAATATTCCCAATCTAAATCCTGAAAAACTGATGCCACAAATGCCTAGAAATAAATGGCGAACCCTGTCTTTATTTAGTGGTGGTGGCGGTCTTAACCTTGGTTTTGATCGAGCAGGTTTTACTCATATTGCCTCCTACGATATTCTCAAGGAGGCTGGTAATACTTTGCGTAACCTTCGACCAGATTGGCAAGTTTTTTCAGGTGAAAAGGGAGATGTCACAAAGATAGATTGGCGCTCCTATTGTGGAACAGTTGATATTATCCATGGAGGTCCACCTTGTCAACCTTTTTCCGTTGCTGGTCGCCAAAAAGGTCAGGAAGATAATCGTGATATGTTTCCCGAATTTATTCGTGCTGTGCTGGAAATTAAACCTCTAATATTTGTGGCAGAAAATGTTACTGCATTGATAAGTAAAAAATTTAGTAAATATGTTGAAGAAGTTATTGAGTTTCCTTTAGTTCCTCACTATAAACTCACGAAATTTATCTTGAATGCTCCAGATTTTGGCATTCCACAAATTAGAAAGCGGGTTTTTTTAGTTGGCTTTCGTGATGAAAAATGTTTAGGAAAATATCAACTTCCTCAGCCTACCCATTATTGGCATCATCTACCAAAAAATCAATCTAAAAAACCAATTCAACTTAATATTTTTGATAATTTAGAAGCTCCAGAAAAATTACAATGTTGTATGGGAACTCGTGAAGCTTTAGGATTACCAAATATTGGATTTGATGCTTTATCACCTACTCTCAGAAGTGGATTAACTGGACCCCGCCATACTACCTCTATTTTAAGTAGCGTTTCTGCACAAAAGGCTTGGGAAAAATTACAAATTTGGCCGAATGGAGTAGCTAAAAATAGAGAAAATGCACATTTATTTGTAGCAAAAAATAATCATTTTAGGCTATCTGTTCCTGACTGTGGAATCCTCCAAGGTTTTCCTGAATCTTGGCAATTTTCTGGTGCAGTTTATCAAGCATTAGGTCAAATTGGAAATGCCGTACCACCACCTATGGCTTATCAAATAGCAGTATCTATTTCTCAGGTATTTTCTTGAATAGCTTCTGTTACAAGTTCTCTTAAACGTTGAGCATGATTATTAGTTATTCTTTCCAAATCTTGAAAATATGAAGCTGGAATATGAGGATTATTTAAAGTTGAACCTCTCTCTATTAAATATTGACATCTATCTCTTAAAATTAAAAGCATTCTCTCAGGAGAGTAGCCAAATTCTAAATCCATTTTATTTTGATATTCTTGAATTGTGTATTGTCTTTTGTGCAAACGTTGAGCATCTTCGAGGGTATAAATCTCTTTTTGCCCAACAATTTCATATAATAAAGATATGCTAATCAGCTCTGGTATTAATTGAGCAAGTTTATAATCTGATGCGATATAAGCTGATTTTTCACTAATCCAAGAATTCATCATTTTAGGGGAAGCATACAAGCAATATTTTAGGTTTTTACCACCTTTGTCATAGAAACCAAATAACCAATGTTTTCCTTTCCACTTCTTAATATGCTCTGGTCCAAAATCTCTAACTGTAGTTACAGAAGTCTTTGTAGTTGACTTTAATTCAAAAGGAATTTTTAGTTTATTTAAAGTTAAGATGGCATCTGTTCCACTACGAGTTGAGTTAGCTGGTTTTTCTAAATTAAATAACTGAATTAATTCCTTTTCCCGACTATCGTCTTGGACTATCATTTATATACATACTAAATTTAACAAACCATATTTTATAGCAGAGAACAGGCAACAGGGAACAGTGGAAAAAGCTTTTCTCTGTCTCAGGTCGATCATCAATCTCTGTCCTAACCAACTCTTTCCTTGCTATATAATATCAAATCCGGTTAAACAGTTATAGAATGCTTAAGTCATTTCAGTTATCAGTTATCAGTTATCAGTTATCAGTACCTCAATGGAATAGGGAGGCTTGAAATACTGAATCTATTTTTTTTCATCCCCTTGAAAGGGGAGGCTTGAGACCTTATTTTTTGGTCAGGAGGAGTCAGGAGTCAGGAGTCAGGAGGAGAGAGAATTACAAAGATGAGCGTAGTTATGACGATTGGAGAATTTTTTATGTCCAATAAAACAGATTTGATATAAACAATAATTAGGGCTTGCTGATTAATGATCAAAGCATTGATAGATAAAGGTTTTAGCCTTCTGAACTTCCCTAAAAGTGCGCTTGTTTTAGTCAAAAACGTTCAAAAAGTTAGCATTTTGGGCAAATCAAGGACAAAAAAATTTAGTGACAATTCTTACTTCTACCTCCTCTAAATTTGCCGTGTCTCCTGTCTCCTGTTTCCTGTCTCCTGTCTCCTGTCTCCTACCCCTACTAAAAAACTTTTGAGCGCAAACCCTAATTACATCTGTCGTGCCATCAAATTAGCAAAGAACCCCTCCCGATTTGCCAATTCTGCAAAACTCCCATGCTGTATAACTTTTCCCCCTTGCAAAACATAAATTCTGTTAGCATTACGAATCGTACTCAACCTATGAGCAATAACTATCCGAGTTACCCCCAACTGCTCTAAACTCTCAGTTACTATAGCTTGAGTACGATTATCTAAAGCACTTGTCGCCTCATCAAAAATCAAAATTCTGGGTTTCAAAACCAACGCTCGTGCAATTAATAACCGTTGCCTTTGCCCACCAGATAAATTTCCCCCTCCCTCAGACACAATAGTATTCATTTCCATTGGCATTTCTTCGATATCATCTGCAAAACCCGCCATTTCAGCTGCTTCCCAAGCGTCATCCAACGTTACTAACGCCCCGCAAGCAATATTCTCAAAAATGGAAGCACTATTGAGTCCTACATTCTGCAACACCACCCCTAACTGTCGTCGCACTCTTGATACATCTAAGGTTGATAAGTCGCGTCCATCATAATAAATAGTTCCTGCTACTGGTGTTTCAAATCCTAATAGTAACCGTACAATAGTTGATTTTCCACTGCCAGAAGGTCCGACAAGAGCAATAAATTCTCCTGCTTCTGCTTCAATGGTAATATCATTAATAATAAGTGGAGTATTTGAACGATATCTAAAACTAAGACGATCTAGTTTTATCCTACCGGAAAGTTGCCCTGGGTCAGATTTGTTGATGTCTACTTCCGGTTTTGCTGCTAAAATAGGTTGAGCGCGTTCCCATAAGATTGTGATTTCTATAATATTGACGATGGTTTTGCTTAAGTTTGTCGCTCCACTAATAAATGTACCGAATGCAGTGTTAAAAGCTAGAAATTTTCCTATGGATAAAACTGTTTCCTCTGTTTGAATTAAATAAACAGTTAATGTAAACAGTAAAATAGAGCTTATTGTTGGTAAAGCTGTGTTGAAGGCAGTAACTAAGTCTTCAATGAGTTGCTTACCGAGCATTAGTCTTGTTTGTTGGCTGTATTTTTTTGCCCAATAAGCAAAAGCACGTTCTTCGGCACCAGCAACTCGTAGTTTTGAGACTCCACCAATGAGTTGCACTGTCAAACCGAATATTTCTCCTGATATTTCTTGAAAGGAGCGTAACTTGCTACGGGCGATCGCTCCTGACCATAGGGTGACAAAACTGGTGAGGCAAGCGATAGCAAAAGCGATGAGAGCAAGGGGAAAACTATAGATGAATAGTAATACTAAATTCAGTAGGGAGAAAAAGCTGGTGAATATTGTTGTGAGGATAGTGCTAGTGAGTCGGTCGCGAATTTGACTGATAGCAGAAACGCGGTTTTCTAAGTCTCCTGTAGAATATTCGCGAAAAAAGGCTGGTGTAAGTTTGAGGAGTCGGTCCCATATTGCTGCTTGAATGGTGGAGCTAGATATGGTTTTTAATCTGAGAGTGACAAAGCTGCGGGTTAACTGAAATATTGTTACTCCAAAACTAGCTGCTAACAAACCCAAACCTATTTCTATTAATAATTTTTCGTTGGCATCGGGAATTGCGTTATCAATGATGATACCTGTAGCTACTGGTGTCAACATTCCTAATAAGGTAGCTATGACTCCAGTGACAGCAACTGTCAGCAAATCTTTAAATCTACCTCTAAAAGCTAATTTGAAGATATCGAAGGCTAAAATATCTCTATTGGGAAAAGGGCGGTAAAAGGTGTAAGCTATTGATGCTAATTCTTGAGCTGTAGTCTGGTTGAGTGGAATGCGGGTAAATTCTATGGGGTCAAAAATTTCATAGTTTGCTGCTTTTAGTAGGGCAACTGGTCGATTTTTGACTTCGTTGTATGCTAATAGAGGTCCGCAGTCTTGTTGCCACCATTTATTTGTGAGGGTGACGCGACGGGTGCGAATGTGGGAGGTACTAGCGATCGCTTCTATGGGGTCTTCCCATCCTGCTTCTGTTTCTTCGGTTTCTATTTTTGGTATATAATTAACAGTTATGCCTAATGCTTTGGTTACTATACCGAAAGCAATTAATAGGGGAGTACCTGTTTGGGGTATTTGACTGAATTCCGGTTGCAGCACTGATGCTAATTCTATTAGTGCTTCTTGTGTCTTTTGTCGGTTTAGGTCTTGATTCATAGTATAGCAGGGAACAGGGAACAGGGAACAGGGAACAGGGAACAGGGAACAGGGAGAAATAATTAATAATTTATGGATAATAATTAATTTTATTTTTTGTTGGTGATGTAGACATAATCAGGACTTACGCAAATTTACCTTAAAAACACCATATGTAGGGGCGAATGGCATTCGCCCTCAGTCTATTTGTCTCCGTGCGTAAGTCCTGTAATTGCTGTTTTGCTCCAAACTATTGTTATTATACAATGATAGCAATCATTATTTAGCAAAACATCAACCTTAGTAGCAAAAAAA
>NZ_JAAHGK010000234.1:0-7359 GCF_010672505.1 Okeania sp. SIO2B9
CTGGAATTCCAGCAGTTCTTTGTCTTCAGCTTCACTCAAATGTACTCTTAAAGGGGCTGGCACACTATAAATTTTCCTCCATCTACTCGACTAGGCTATTTTACAACTTTTTTTGCCTGCCTACTTAACTGCTGATTTGTGAGGTTTCAATATCTTGGACATAAGCATGATGAATCATCTGTCCTTTTTGAGAGGTAGCTCTCACCAAACTGACTACCGTATTATCGGCCAGATTCACGCTCTCGACTAATTCCTCTTAAACTACTACCCTCAACGTGATCCTGTAGAACCATGGGCATTTTCTCTGGTTCAACTTTTCGCCGATAGTAGAGAGTGTCAAAAGTATCGGTGTTTGCCCAGCATTCCGCAGGAAAAGTTTGTAGGCATTCAGGACAATAATATCGTTGACTTCCTTTGCTAGTCTTTCCATGTTTATGAGTTTTCTGATGGCCACACAGAGGACATTCCATGATGATTGAGAGTATTTAGGGACAATACTCATCTGATCATTCCCACACTTTCGCACAGGCACTACCCTATATGGCAATAGACAGATAGGTTAGGACATAGAGTAATAATGATCTTTAGACAGGGAAATATTTTTCCTACTGTTTCCTGTTCCCTGGTATAAATAACTTAGATTTGCCTCTCCTCAATAAATCAGCTAAAAGTGATTATAGGACTATTAAATTTAAGCTCATTTATGTATTATTCAATAATAAGTAAAATTTATGCCTTCTACTTTCATTAAATATTTATTAACTTAATTATGTCTAAATTACGCTGGCTAATTCTCAGTTCTTCTGCTTCTGGATTTGGTCTTTGTTCAGTTTTATTCGCCATCTTTACAGTGTTTAATGAATTAAGTATTTTAAACGTTTTGGTGCTGATTTTGGTCTTAGTTTTTTTGATGCTTAATTTAGTATTTACAGCTCATTATTTTTCTCAAATTTCCCGAGAACTATACATTAGAGATAAAATGCAAACACAAATGAAGATGAGGGCTAAACCTACAAGGTATCGATATTAAATTTTGAGTCAATCATTACTGTAATATAGTTGTCGGGAATATGGAACAGACTATTTATAGTAAATACTTACTAAATTAGTACAATATCATGTCTGTTTAATTAGCGATAAAAAAAATATATTCTCACTTCAACGGCAAATCTTCCTCATTCTTCCTGCTCCCCACTCCCTGCTCCCTTATTCTTATTTATCAGTATTCAAACAGATATGATCTAATACAACAATCTTGGGCAAAATATTGATAGGTATATTTATAAAAAAAAGACACTTTTTATCAAGTCATAAAATTGCTAAATAAGGCAGAAGGTTAGTTTAAGTTGTTGCAATTTTCAGGAAAAATACGTTAAAAAGTATCTACACTTGCTAATTTATTACTAGGGCTAATTACTAAAAATGTTTGACTTTATTAATCCTATTCTTGGTCGTCATCCAGAACAAATCAAGGCTAACGTTGAAATTTATACTTGGCAAACTTGTCCCTATTGTATAAGGGCAAAACTTTTGCTGTGGTGGAAAGGTGTCAACTATACAGAATACAAAATAGATGGCAATGCAGCTGCCAGAAATACTATGGCTGAACGTGCGAATGGATATCGTACTGTGCCACAGATTTTTATCAATGACCAACATATTGGTGGCTGTGATGATATTTATACTCTAGATGGAAAGGGTGAGTTAGATCCTTTATTGAGTAAGCCTGCTGCTGCATAAATTTGGGATTATTTGAGAGTAAGAAAAAATTAAATTATTATAGCGCTACGTGCTAGGGAATAGGGAACAGGGAACAGGGAATAGAGAACTGTAAAATGGTTTTTCCTGTGGAAACGCTCTGCGAATAAGATTGAAAAATGTCTTAACCAATTTTTGTAGTGGTATACACTTTAATTTATAGTAGTCGAAGCAAATGGCGCGGACAGATCAAAAGCTTAAAACTCAGACAACATAATATTTTTCCTTCTTCTTTCTTCCTTCTTCCTTCTTTCTTCTGCTATAGCAATAGATTTGCTGCAAATTTATCTAAATTATTTAACCGCCATTTAGCATCTAGTCGGCGGTTTGTTTGTAATTCTAAAACTCTTATTCCACTACTAGGTAGAGTATTTAAAAGTTGTTGTAATTGCTGCCAAGAAGATATTTTCTGATGTTCTACACCATAAGTATTACATAGCTGGGCAAAATTAATATCTTGGGGAGTAGCAAAAAATTCTGTAAAAGGTGGTTCAAATTTAGCTATTGGTAACATTTCAAAAATTCCACCTCCCTGATTATTAATCAAAATAATAGTTAAATGACCGACTAATTTATTTCTCAGTAAAAAACCATTAGTATCATGTAAAAGTGCTAAATCTCCTGTTAATAAAACACTGCTTTGTTGACGATGAGCAATACCTAAAGCAGTTGATAAAGTACCGTCTATTCCATTTGCACCTCGATTGAAAAATGGCTTGATTTGGGAATTATTAGGAACCCAGAAAAATTCTACATCTCTGACTGGCATACTATTAGCAATAAATATTGGTGTACCTTGGGGTAATATTTGAGAAATTAACCAAGGTATTTTAGGTTCAAATATTTGATTAATTACTGCCATTTTTTTGTTGATCGCCTCTCTAACTTTTACTTCAGCATTGCACCACAAATTTAAGTAATTGCCATCGGAATTACTATGGAAAAGTTTAGGAGTAAAAATTTTAGCTAGTTGTTCTACTGAAAGTTGTAAATGATTTGTCTTCCCATGCAGCGGGTCAAAATTATCCTCACTTTCATCGATGATTAATCTGTGAGGGTTAGTTGTTTCTAGCCAGGTTCTTAATTGTTTACTTGTTGGTAATTCGCCGATTTGTAAAACTATTTTAGGAATAAGTTTTTGTGCTATTTCCTGATTCCTTAAAATTAAATCATAAGTACTAATCAAATAGGGATTTAACCGAGAATAGTTTCTTAAAGGAGATAAACCTTCAGCTAAAACTGGGAACTTGATAATTTGAGAAATTTGAGCGATCGCTTGACAATATTTTTGAGGATTTTTGGGTTGTGCTAAACCTGCAATAATTATGCCTTCGCCAGATTGAAGTTGATTTTTTAAATCTAATGTTAAGTCAAAATTTGGCAAAAATTCTGTTGTGAAAATTGGTTGTACTGTAGCAAAAAAGTTTTGGGGGAATTGTGCTTCTAAGGAAATAACTTCTGGTTGGGGTATAGGAGGTAAAGGGTCTCGAAAAGGAATATTAAAATGCACAGGTCCCGGTGTCGGTAAAGTTGTTTTTCTCCAACCATGAATAATTGTTTGTCTTAAATATTCAAGTATTTTTAGTTCTATAGAAGGCAAACTTAGTTCAACTTGCCAGTTGGGATAACTGCCATATAATTTAACTTGATCTATTGTTTGACCTGCATGACAATTTCGTAATTCTGGAGGTCTGTCTGCCGTTAAAACTAATAGTGGGATACGACTTTCTTTTGCCTCTATTATGGCAGGATAAAAATTGGCAGCAGCAGTACCAGATGTACAAACTATTACCACAGGTTGATAATTTTTCCTTGCTATTCCTAGAGCAAAAAATGATGCGGAACGTTCATCAAGAATAGGAATTGTTTCGATTTTTGGGTGAGTGGCAAAGGCAAATGTTAGAGGCGTGGAACGGGAACCAGGGCTAATAATTGCTGTAGTTAATCCTAGATATTGTAATGTTTCTACTAAAATTGATGCCCAGACTGTGTTTATATTTCTAAAATCAATTGGCATTTTTGAGTTTTGAATAGTAATAGGGTACTCATCACAAAAACTAATACCAAATTGATAAGAAGTTGCATAGAAAAATATTTTAATCGGGGTTGACTGTAGATCGAGATAGACAAGTTAATAAATTTCATAATTCTGTGCCACCTCACATAAAATTGGTATAACACCTACTACCTACCACCTAATTCTTGCAGCCTCACATAAAATTGGTATCAGGGTTATAAAAGTACCTGAAACAATAGAATATCAATTAACTGAACCTTTGCCTCTCTCTATATCTAACTACTTCTGTTATTTACTTTAGTTTCCGACTTTTTCTTTTTAGCTTTAGACTTTTTTGGAGTCTCTTCTGGAGGCGGACCATAATCTCCATCTGGAAAATATTTTCGCTCAACTATATATTCTGGTTCCACTTCAATCCACAGCCGGGCACCCCCAGCTTGACTTTTATTAGGTTGATGAGGTTGATAAACGATTTGGCAAGGTCCGTTAATTTTCAGGGCGTGGCAATATTTTTTTTTATCCCCCACTTTCACAGCAATTGCTGGATGAGAAGTTCCATTGTCTCGGTTGTAATCAATATTCTTCCGTATAACATGAACAATAGTTTTGGCTTTGCGTTGAAGTTTGTTCCAAGTAGGTTGTGGACCACGACTACCTGGTGTAATCTCTGGCATTCCCCGATGGTTAAGGGGAATCATCCAAAGTCTTTTAAATTTATAAGCTCCTTGAACCCGGCCTTGATTAAGTAAAGTTCGCAATCTACCTGTTGAGATATTTAGCAGAAAAGCTGCTTGTGTTGTGGTTGTTGTTGAGATAGTCATAACTATAACGTCTTAGTTTTGAAATTTGAGCGTATGATTTTTGATTGAATAAATTAATTTTAAATTTTGAAATACAATTTCATAAGTAGGGAGATAGAGAGAATCATATGTGAAGTTCTCTCCCGTTAAATCGGAGATTATAACGGGAGCTTCTAAAACAAGGATAACTATACCCAAATTAATGTTGAAGTCACGCCTGGCACTCCGGCAATCCCAAGAATTGTAGTACCAGCTACCGCCACGGAGCAATCTTCTATTACCTAAATAACATGGGAGCATGAAAGCCATCGTCTTTTAAGCGATGGATGAAAGGTGACTCGTCGGATTTTAATCCGAAGTATTTTATTTTACTATTTCCTCCAGTTTCCCAAGCACTTCCGTTAGTAGGCGCTCCATTATAATTATCGTGCCAAACATCTAGACACCATTCCCAGACATTCCTGTGCATATCGTATAAACCAAAGGCATTGGGAGGAAAACTTCCTACATCTGTTGTTTGTCCTCTTTTCCCCTCATAGTTAACTAACTCAGACGTTATAGTTTTTCCAAAATAGAAAGGAGTAGTCGTCCCGGCGCGACAGACATATTCCCACTGACTCTCGCTGGGCAGGGTATAAATTTTCCCAGTTTTCTCAGATAGCTTTTAACAAAACTCTATGGCGTTGTGCCAATTCACATTTTCCTACTGGGCGACTTTCTCTTTTAAAGTGAGAAGGATTATTTCCCATAATGGCTTGGTACTGGTTTTGAGTAATAGGATATTTACTCATATAAAAAGCTTGCAGAGTAACTTGATGTTGCGGACTTTCATTACTATCTCTTCCCGCCTCATTTTCCGGCGAACCCATGAGAAAACTTTCTCTAGGAATATAAACCATTTCTAATTTAATCCCATTACCCAAGTATGCGATTTTTTGCCTGGCAGTTCCCTGGGTGCGGTTAATAATTTTGCCAGAGTTGTTGACAGTAACTACTTCAAAAGTAAAGACTTCCCCTTTCGTCTCCCACTGCCTTTTTTCCTCTGCATCTCTTTCTTGTTTTTACCTAGTCTTCGCTATTGGTTTTGTAACCTCTTTTAATTTCTATTCCCACTCCTTGAAGTTCTTCATTTTCCCTGTAATTACTCAAATTCGATAAATTATCCCCACCAAACTTTTGATTTATCTCTTGTTCGGTTTTCCCTTTTGCCAAGAGTTTCTGTTTAACATTCGTTTCCCAATGTAAGGCACGTTGAATAGCAAATTCATAGAGAATTGTCGGATAATGTAGATTGCGAATTATAGTTTTGTAGAAAGGATAAATTTCTTGTCCGCCACTCCAATAGGCAACTTGAATATTAATCAAATCTCCATCTACTTCTGATTCTATTAATAGTATAGGTTCAGATTTTAAGCGACTAAATATAGCTTTAACTGCACTACCTCTAGCAAAACGGTTACTATCCCAAGCGTGGTCTATTAATTCTGTGGGTCGTTGTTTGTTTTCTAGAGGATAGTATTTTTCGAGGAAATTTCGTAAGTTTTGGGAAAGACGTTTTTCTACTTTAGGAAATCCAGAAGTAGAAGTTTTATTTAGGTGTTCAAACGGTCATAGTCTATTTCTGGGGGTGCGAGTATTATTTGTATGGGCACAAGATTTCGTCCTTGATGATATTCAAGTATTTGCCAGGGGTAAATTTTGAGTAGCCAGTTATCTAATTCTTTAATTTCTAGGGCAGCTTCTCGTTGATATATTGCGTTGAGAAATTGAGTTTCTCGGTTATATTGAGCAAGTTCGATTTGTAGTTGTTTTTGTTGTTGAAATAGCCATGCTTGAAATTATTGATTGCTTTTAGCTATTTGCATATCCACTGCTTGAATAAATTCTTGGAGTGTCCGATTTTCTTGCCATTGGTACTAGACTATTTTGCCTTGAAATTCTTGACGATAAGTTTCTAGGTCAAATTGTGCAGAGATTTGTTTTTCTTGTAGTTCTTTTTGATGAGCAAAGCGTTGACTTTCCAAGTCTCTTTGAAATACTTGATTATTTTGTTGTAATTTTGCTTGAGCATCAAGATGTTGATATTCTATTTCTGCCTGAAATTCTTGGTTATTTAGTTACCATCTGTACCTGCATATCCTAAATAATGATAACTAGAATTATAAACTTTACGATCTTTTAAATAACCTACATAATGACCATAGCGATCGCTACTTGTATGTAGGTCAATATGACCTGCATTATCTATTGTTGTGTAAGGATATTTATCGTCATAATTATATGCAGCAGTGGTGGATGAATTAAATTCTAAATGATGACTATATAGACTCATATTTTGACTCTCAAAAGTATGAGAACTTAAACTTAAATTATTTTGCTCTTGCTGAAAGTGAGAAATTTCTGGTGGTAGAGCATGAGAGTTTACCCCAGAAATTTCTGTACCAAAATTTTGATGTTCAAATTGCTGCTGCTGATGGAAATTATCGGTAAAATTTTGATTTATATCATGCGACGTTGAGGAAAAATCATCATTGTTAAGTAAACCATAATTGTCACTAATACCACTATCTTGATTTGCAAAATTATCGAACGAAAAATTATTTTGCTCCAAGTCTATATTTGCCCCTAAACCCATACTTGAATGTTGATAGTCGAATTGCTGTTGCTGATGGAAACCATCGGTCAAATTCTGGTGTAAATCTTGATTTATGTCATCCAGTGTTGAGGATAAGTCATCGTTATTAAGTAAACCAGAATTATCACTAATACTGCTATCTTGATTTA
>NZ_JAAHGK010000235.1:0-7342 GCF_010672505.1 Okeania sp. SIO2B9
ATAGAGAGAAAAGTAGCGTTAGCGTCAAATGTGAACATACAATATCTGGCGTGAAGAGATATAATGCAGGGAGAGGATTGTATCGAAATCACATTAAAGATGCGCGACGATCGCTTCATGTTCACTGCGGCTGGACTCTGGAATTTTTACTTAATGGTAGCATAGTTTAATCAGTGAAAACCAGAATTTTCCCATTTCACTTTAAGGTTTTATTTCGCGACAAGTCTATTGTATATAGCAATGAGCGCTGGTATATTTACAAATTGCAGGAGATGCCCAATAGCTAAAAGTCTTATATTATAGGCAATTTATCCCCCCAGATGAGCTGTTGCCTGCGCACAGCGCTATATGTAGATGAAGCTGGAATAGATAATAGAGAAGATTATCCTTATGGTTATGGGGTGAAAGGGAAAAGAGTACCAGGTATGAAGTCGGGAAAAAGAACTGAGAGAGTCAGTTGGATTGCAGCTATAAATCAATCAAAAATGTTTGCTCCTTTAAGATTTACAGGAAGTTGTGATCGTAATTTGTTTGAGAATTGGTTAAAAAAATTTTTACTACCAAAATTAAAACCAGGACAAGTTATTATATTGGATAATGCAACCTTTCATAAATCAATTTATATAGAAGAATTAGTGGCCAAGCAAGGGTGTGAAATTTGGTATTTACCACCCTACTCACCAGATTTTAATAAGATAGAACGTTGGTGGTTTGTCTTAAAAAATTGGATGAGACAAAGACTCAAATTCTTTGAGAATTTTAGAGACTGTGTGGATGCAGCTTTCATGGAAAATCCTGAAGTTTTTCCGTAGTAGTTAAATCAATTATTCCAAGGAATTAAATTTCAAGGAGCGAGTCTATAAAACTTGAAGATCAGCATGGTTGGATGGGGTGAAACCGAGACACGATCGCAGACCTTCTGATGTCAGATATGGCAGGCCAAAGCATATTTGGCTCACGACAGAGGAACTGAGTTGCGATCGCATATCAAAAATATCGGTCATGTAGCAGAACTTAATACTACATGTTAAGACATTAGTAGTATGTAAAGCGTGCCAGCGCTCATTGCTATAACTTTTAAATCATAAAACACTTGCAGCCATTTTTGAACTTCACCATAGCTAAAGAAACCTTCCGCAGATGTGAGTTCTTTGGTCAGTTGATTGACGATCTCTGGTGGTACTGCTCTTGGCCTTCCGGGACTTTTTTTTCTGTTTAATATTCCTTCTATTCCCCGTTGACGATATGTAAGGATTCAGGTGAAAGCGATCGCTTCCTAATAATTCAGGTATCAGATGTAGGAATCAGAGAAAGAGTTGATAAGTTATCATTATCTAGAGCGATATGGCTTATGCCACGCTCCGCGTTTAATGTCGGCGACAGCCGAAACGCCTTTAAAGACTGCTCAAAGAAATCAATCACTGAACGTCCCTGGCGACGACAGGTTTGTACCACAGTCAGTAAATTTGCTGTGTGTTGAAATCTTTCCATGCTTCTGGAGCCACCACTTACCTTTCGTTTAGTGATAGCTAGCCTTAATGAGCGCTCTGCAAGATTATTATCAGGAGGAATTTCTGGGTGATGGAGAAAATACCACCATTGGTCAGCTTTGAGCTTGAGGCTGCGTAACAATTTTCCTGCCTCATAACCTGCTTTGTTGCTCCATTGTTTGAGTGTTGACTCTACCTTGTGTTTAAATCTAACAGCCCAGTGACGATAACCATCACGCTCTTGATTTTGTTGCCATTGGCTATAATGACGAAATCCCTCATCAATTAAGTCTTTAAAAGCTTTCCCAATGGCTTGATTATTTTCCCCTGGTAATTGAATCAATCGTTGAAAGTGACGACGTAGATGGGCTAGACATTTCTGTTGAGCTTTGACTGGATAGCCATTGTACACACTTAAATCATCACTACTTATGACACCACCGTATTCACTACCTAACTGGGATTCTAGTTCAGCACGACTCCTAGTATCGGCGGCTCGGAACAGACAGAAATCTTCATTTGTCAACACCCATAGCCATTCCTTGATTCCCTTTACAGGCCAAGGTGTTTCATCTACATGAATTGATGGTTGTTCTTTTTTTACCCAATTTGACAATTGCTCTACATGAGGTTTGATTGCTGATTCCAACCTTTGATTGGTATTAACTAAAGTCCCTAAGCCAATATCAATTTTCCCCAACTCCCATAACATCTCTTGTTGTTTTTCGTAGGGTAGATGTCCGATCTGGCCTAACCATCCCAGGAAGGCTTGTAGCTTCACTCCTAAATCTTGTCCCGGTATCATCTCAGAAGACCAAGAAGCAGATGTTACTTGACTACAGCCTCTACATTGACAACTGTGACGGTGGTACTCTACTATCTCTATGGGTTGAGCTACCAGTTGTGCTACTTGTTGGGTTTCTACTTCTATCGGCTCACTTAAAAATTCTGTTTGACCACAATTAATACATACAAAAGGTTTGAGGATTTCGATTCTGTCTATTCTAGAAAATCCTTGACGAGTCTTTCCCTGATGGCCTGGTTGACCTCCGGGGAGTCTCTTTTTTGGCTCGGACTTTGGATTATCTTCAGAGTGTTTTGCTGTTTCTGACTTTTTTAGTATATCTGTTGATGGTGGTTTGGAGGAACTTTTGCTGTCCAAATCTCGACTAATTTTTAGTTTCTCAATTTCTCGTTCTAGTTTTTCGATCACTTTTTGTTGAGCCAATAGCGTCCTTACCAGTTCCTTCTTTGACAACTGGTTGAGATTTTCCCGGAGTTAGGGATGCTTGTGACTCACTCATATCCTTACTTTACCGTAGTTTGATTTTTTGTCAAGCTCTCGCAGATTTCCTGAATCCTTACCACTCAAGACCTGTTAAGCGATCGCTCTCACCTGAATCCTTACGACGATATTCACCAAACCAACGTTGTACTGTCACTCGATGACAACCGAGCAACTCTGCTATTTCTCCGATAGTATATAGCTTTTTCGTTTTTAACCAGTAAAGTGCTTGTAATTTTTCTTTGATATGCCCATCTGTTTCCTGGGACAACAGTTTTTTTAATTCAGATTCTGTTTCTAATATTTGAGTTTTTGTTTTCATCTAATAACTGCAATCACTTAATAATTTTGTACCTATTTCATTGTAACAATATTTTTTGAAATTGGTATAAAAGTTTAGTAAAAAATTTTGTTTGCCCAGCATTCCGCAGGAAAACAACTCTTGCTCATGCTGCCACCAAAATTAATATTTGTTTTGTCAGGCTGATGTTGAAGAGATTAGTGGCGATCGCCTAATTTCTTCGAGAACCCAAATGGGTTCTATAAACTTAGCTCGTGGCATTAACCTGGCCGTAGATTTAGGGGCAAATATTATCCACTGTGCTGCCTGCCGCCCTAGCAAAACGGGCGTTGCTCACGAACTATTGGAAAAAGCAGTACGTCAAGCTCTAGAAAATAATATTTTAATTGTTGCTCCGACTGGAAACAATAAAGGCGAATGTTGGTGTCTTCCCGCTATATTGCCTGGAGTAATGTCAGTAGGGGCAATGAAAGATAATGGTCAAATATTCAAGTTTAGTAACTGGGGTGGGCAGTAGCAAAAACAAGGTATTATTGCTCCCGGAGAAAATATTCTTGGTGCTCAACCAGGAACAGAAGAAACTGTTCGTAATAAAGGTACCAGTTGTGCAGCACCAATGGTAACAGGTATTTCGGTACTTCTAATGAGTTTACAATTGCAGCAAGGAGCAGCTCCAGATGCAGAAGCAATACGGGCAGCATTAACAAATAGTGCCATTCCCTGTACTTTGTAAGATACCGAAGAAGTAGAACGCTGTATGTTAGGTAAGCTCAATGTTGCCGGAGCTTTTCAACTTTTGACAGGAAAGGAGTTAGCAGCAGTGGAAGTTTCTACGGCAGAGGTAACGCCAGAGGAAGATGTAATATTAGGAGATAGTGGGGTTGATAGAAAGGCAGAAGGCAGAGAGCAGGAGGCAGGAGAGATTTATCCCGATGCCGTTCGCGTAGTGTCTCCGCAGGAGATAGGCAGGAGCATTCTGGCAACCAAAGGGGGTTTCAAACCTCCGCTGAACTCCCGTTTAGTGACTCCCATTCATTCGGGGTCAGAATCCGCAACTGAACAGAACCTTCTGCCTTCTGCCTCTCTTGGTGCGCATTCCCTTGCGTCTAACGCCGACGCGGGGTCGCACCGCTCCTGCCTTCTGCCTTCTCAAGGTATTACGCCCAGTGCTACTTCCAACAAAATTTATGCTTTGGGAACAGTGGGTTATGATTTTGGCACAGAAGCACGGCGTGACTCATTTAAACAGTTGATGCCAGCAGCAGTTATTTTAGGAGTTCAAGTTCCTGCGAACCCTTATAATGCTAGCCAAATGGCAAATTATTTAGATGCTAATTTATATGAAGGCAAATCTTTAATCTGGACATTAAATATAGAATTAACTCCTATTTACGCCCTCCAACCTGTAGGCGCATTTGCCGAGGATATTTATAAAACTCTGCAAAATATGTTAGCAGGAGAGGTTGAGGAAGAAGACAATGAAGGTTACATCGAAAGAGTCAGCATCACTGGTAGGTTGAGCGACAAAACTGTGAAATTATTTTCTGGGCAAATTCTACCTGTGGTAAAAATATATAGTCCCAGAGGAATGTATGGTTGGACAGTGAATATGCTGATAGATAGTGCCCTCGCATCAGTAAGTGCAGAGCGAGAAGAAGCTGAAGAAGAAGCAATACGAAAATCTCTAAGAAGTTTTCTGCAACGGGTTTATTATGACCTCCGCAACTTGGGACAAGCAGACCGTGATCGGGCCATTAACTTTGCTGCGACAAACGCTTTTCAATCAACAGCTTCTATTTCTAAAGCAGTAGCAGTTGGTATGGAGTTGCACAGTATAGAAGTCGAAAAAAGTCCTTTCTGTCCTTACAATAGCAACTGTTGGGATGTAAAGCTCAAGTTTTTTAATCCAGATAACACTAGGAGGGCAAAAAAAGTATATCGTTTTACTATTGATGTATCTGACTTGATGCCTGTAACATTAGGTAAAATGCGGTCTTGGTCTGTTCCGAAGTAATAGAGTATCCCCATAATTAGTTATTGCATAATTCAGGAATCAGGACTCAGGACTCAGGACTCAGGAGACATAATTCTAATAAGAAAATTCTGATAGCCGATCATAAATAAAGTTAACTTTGAAGAGGATAAGCTACACTAAATCCGGCTATCTATCTATGAGTATCTTTATTACGATGGTAAACCAGAGGGCAGAAAGGTTAGAGAGGATTGAAAAGTACCTTTGGCTCGGCGGATTTAGTATCATAAGTATGGTATGATAGATCTATTAGGAGAGCCGTAGAATTGGCTACATACAGAATTCCGCCCAGGTTTGGATAAATTTACAACATCCGTATATTAGACGTTTAATTTTGCTAACCTAATTACTGAGGGTTAAAAGCATTTATTTAAGTCTATTTAATATAAAACATCTCAATTTAGTTTAGGTTTTTAACTCATTTGTAGCCCTCTATTTTACCCTTTTTACCCTACATATCTAATTTACCCTATATACCTAAGTTTTAATTCTTCTTGAAAGTAATTGTTCTTCTAAAGCAGCAATTCTATTATAAGCCGCCGTCAATTGAGCTGTTAGCCGTTGAATTTGAATCTCTGATGTTAATTCTCCATCCATATTTTGACTACCTTGATTCATATAGTCATCATCTACTAGCACATCTTTGTGTTCTAATTCTAGATCAAAACCGTTATATTTTTGTTTTAGCTCATTGACATGTATCAGATTAGAAGTAGTTTCTGTAGATGGATGTTTATTTACCTTCTGTTTAATTATAAAGGTTGATACCTGATCGTTCAGTTTTTCAATAATGGTGTGTATTGCTTCAATTTTTTTACTCAAAGCAATAATTTGTTCTTGCAATAGTTCCATATATTTCTTCACTACCCGAAAATTAAGTTTACATTCTTCAATTTTAATAAACATTGAGTATAATTAGCTATTATTTCCAATTTCTTAACTTTATAATAAGAATTAATTCCTTAAAAAAAGATTAAATTTTGAGATGTTTAAAGAGATATTAAAATCAAAAATAACTCTCTACGTCTATTTGATAACTTTCGGGTTTACCATTCTGTATCATGTGGCCCTTGCATAGGGTATTGAATGAATAACTCCACTGCTTGGTTTTCAAACAATTGTCTTCGCAGTTTACCCCCAAATCAAACTTTGAGTCTAAACATAGTGGTTTGCGATCTTAGAGCTGATTTGTAAACTTAGCTAAAACCCTTATTTTATCTAACTCTCAGGGATTTAGGTTTTCTTGGACTATAACTCCCAAAACCCTTGTATTGCCATAAATTCAGCCTCTTAATATTTACTTTATAAATCAGCTCTTAGTGCGTTGATGATATCCACTTTCATGCTTCCATTGATTACGTCCTTTTTTACGAATTCGTCTGAGACTCTCGTCTCTGGGATGGAGAGCAGCTTTGCAGTTGCCACGCTTTCCAATCACAGCATTTTGGCGTGGTGGAATAGTTGATTTCGCTCCTCTTTTGCTCACTATGGCATAATACTTTATGTTTTTAAGAAACCTAGGAAAAATATGGGTTTCAGCGTTCTTAGTTTTAGACTAAGACAACGAAAAAATCAAGCTTTCAGTCAGTCGAGAGAAGTTGTTTTGGTTGCCAATATCAAAAACATACCCTTGTAAGATATCTCCATCTCTTGATTAAATAGATCTCAAATGGGTTCTATAATTATCCGACTTACAATCAGCTCAAGTTCTCTGGTTGGGGTTTCTGAGAGTCCTCTGCACCTGGATAGTCGGGTGATCGCTAATCTTGAAAAAATTTATAATGTTGTTAAATAAGGATAATTATGTCAGAGCAAACATCTCAAGCTTCTCAAAATTTGAGTAACAGCGAAAATCAACATCTATCTGAGCAAGAACAAGAATCTATGATGCTGGCAACTGGTCTGGAAGACTATGCACATTGGAAAATTATGTTCAAAGACCAGAAGAGGGAAGACGATAAACCTTTCTGTCGCGGACGCATTTGGGCTTAATATCGAATCCAGTAGCATTGGTATATAGTAGAAGAAAGAAAAGTCTTGCTTTGTTTGATTTTTAAGCTTTTGATCTGTCCGCGTCCTTTGCTTCGACTGCTATAATTCAGTATTGAAATTAAAAAATAACAGTCAACATTGTAGGGGTAAACGGCCGTTTGCCTCTAATGATGCTAGAAATGATATTACTCACAAAGCAAAGGAATTTAATATTAAGAAGTTAAAACTTAAAATTCTTGATA
>NZ_JAAHGK010000236.1:0-7329 GCF_010672505.1 Okeania sp. SIO2B9
TTTAAAAAACTACGGGTTTAGTAAAGTTTTTAATCAGATCGATTTTCTTAATAAAGTCTGTATTGATTTTCTCAACTGATATTTCTGGTAACTCTCGGCTTAAAATTTCCTCACTCTGATCCAGATAAGTTTGACACAAATCTATAGGAACATAGCTTTTCAATTGTTTAATTTCTTTAAGGAAGGGCAGACTTTTATTTTTGAAAGCTATATCTGTACCCAGACCAAATTCTATAACATTAGATCCTGGTGGAACATAAGCAGCTATTTGGCTAGCCTTATTATTAATTAATTTGATTTCTTCCTTGTAAAGATAATAATTTAAATTTTGAGATATTAGTTCTTGGTAACATCCTTCACCATTGGCAGAATCGTCCTCAATATTAGGAGTACTGTACAAATAAGGAGCTAGATTTTCTTCCTGTTGCTGTAAAAATAGAGATTTTACATCACAAAGAAATGAGGTTTGAAAGTCTGTCATAATGATTTTTCTTTGTAAGTAAAATATAATAATACTATAGAAATTCTCATTTGAATAAAAAAAACAGTGGATATGATACTTTTAGATTTTTTGCCTAATTTTAACTAGCTATCAGCTATTAGCTATCCTCCTACGGAGGAACTACGTTAACAGCTATCAGCTTAAAAACTTGTGCATAGATAATTGTATCTGTTTGCGGAGCATTCCGTCAGGAAACGCTTTTAAAATTACTTCTTGCTGACAGGAACCATTTTCCCATTATTAATTAATTTATACTTAATGCCACGCCATACTACTGTACGCTTAGTCAACGCTAGAGCAAAAAATATTAAACCAAAAAGATCACGCAAAGGCAATAAGTAAAGACTTTTTAAACCTTCAGAATCTTTCAACTCTTTTAAAATTATCCCACTGGTCAGAAGTCGTAAACCAATTGTAATCCCTAATACTCCTAGTCCCAATAAGTCTCCCATTCGTGCCACAGCGAAGAAAATAGCAAAAGGTACTGCTCGGATTAATATAGTTGCAATAAATGGCCCAGAACGTGCTAAATATGTATTCTGATCCCAATAAATTTGATGAGTCCACCATTGTCGCCAATTCTTCAAGTCTACAACTACATCAATAATATAAGGTAAAAGCACCATTTTTTTCCCAGAAGTCCAAACCCTCCGTCCAAGTTCGTAGTCTTCTACAAGATAATTTGCTAGACTCTCTAAACCACCAAGTTCTTGTAGTGTGGTTTGATTTATGGCTATGGAAGGTCCCAAACAAGCATTGGATGCTCCCGTAACTGCTGCAAATATCACGCTAGGAATAAAGTCTGCATTCATAGTTAATAGTTCCATCTTCTCAAACCATCGGTAGGCACTTTTGGCTTTAAAGAGAGTACAGACACATCCCACGTCGGGATTGGATAGAGGAGCTATGATATTTTTGATATAGTCAGGTTTGAGATTTGTGTCACTATCGCTGATAATAATGATATCGTGGTGTGCCTCAGCTATGGCACCAAGTAAATTATTGACTTTACCATTAGCTCCTCCTTGAACATTGCTAATGACAACGAAAATCTTCTGAGTGTCTACTTCTGCTTGAATATCCTCAAGAATAGGGAGGGCTAAATCTTCAGGGTCTTGAACTGAATAAATTACCTGATACTCAGGCCAATCTTGAATAGAAATGCTACGCAGGTTTGACTTGAGGTCTTTTTCAATACCTCGTACTGGTTTCAGTACAGTGACAGGTGGGTGAAATTTTTCTGTGGCATTTATGTCTGGGGTGGTTTTCCTCAAAAATTGTCTAGTAGTCCATACACTGAGGATTGAATATACAGACCCACCGACTATCGGTATCAGGCAAATTATTTGAAGCACCTCTACAGGGGTTAACATTAATTAATTCTTGTTTTCAATTTTTCAATTCAAGTATAGTTATGTGATTATAATTTAGCAACAATAGCGATCGCTCGCCAATTTGCTCTAGCCTCGAAAAAACAAAATAAATAATAATACCATGAGATTTTCCCATAATATCATGTGCCTCTTTCAGGGGAACTACGCTATCGGTTGAACAGTTATAAATAATTTTTAGAAGTGAGATGGGGAGAGGAGGGAGAAAATATATGAGGGTGTTTTTCTCATATTATTAATCACTATAATTGTACTGTTTGTCCATGATCTGGGAAAGTGGCGAAACTATACTGAGGAAAAAAATCATGTATGGCAGCAACTATTTTAAATACATCACCCATCCAAGCAGCACTTTTTTCCCCAGAAAAATTCTGTATTTGTCGGCAACGCTGTAGTGATGATTGTGCTTGAGCATAACTTCTCGGACAAGTATCATCAATTAACCATATAGTTTTTGAGTGTGCCACAGCAAGGGAAGCACAAAAGTCTCGAAAAGTTTGTTCAAAAGTATGCAGGCCATCTAAGTAAATTAAATCGAATGATTCAAACTTCTGGGCATAACTTTTGAAAAATTCATCACTGGAAACTTCGAGACAAACTACTTTTTCAGTGGCATATTTATCCTTATTTAATCTGAACTGAGGATCGACGGCAACTTTATTGGTAATATTTACTGCATTAAAAGTTATACCTTTTGATACTCTTATTTCTAGATATCTGGATGATTGATTAATACTAGCAAGCTTGTTGAGGCGATCGCTGCGACTTTTAATGAAACATAACCCTCATCAGTGAACAGAGTCTCAAAATACTTTTCTCCTGCTATAACTCCACTAAAAGGGATATGATTTCTTCCTCAAAAAAGCCGTTGTGGTTGATCTTTTCTCAGGTTATTTGTTAACTCAAAAATCCTGTGCTGTAGTTTTTCTAAATAAGAGAAATACCATTTCTTTTGTCCAAGTGTTAGCTCACTACCCGGTTCTGGAATGATAAGATTTTCAAAAATACAGTCGTTATTTGTAACTAAAACACATTTAGCTAGCGGTATGCCTATAATTTCTAGTATTTGAGTAAACCATAAAGGAAAAGTATATTCAGCTAGGGAGGTATTGGGGGGTTGTGAAATAGTAAAAACAATGCCATTATGAATACTGATATCAAATGCCCAAAGACGATGAATACTTTCAGTCAAAGCGTGCCCAAAGTGTGGATGAAAAGGACCTCCGTAGATATATGTACCATGGTAAGTTTTTGAACTATCAATCTGATGAGTATCACTGTTGTCGCTGCCAAGATTATTTTTTTTATTCACTTCTATGAACTGATCTAAGTAGACTATTTCTTGCTCTAGACTACCACCGCGTTGATCACGGAATATTTTTTCTTGATCTAAATTGATATTGCTTCGTCGATGACGGAATATTTCTGGCATATTATTGGGAAAAACTACACCCCCTGACCACTTATTATGTTGTTCCTGAATCTGAATGGGTTTGACTATGGCATTATGTATTTTGAACAATCGATTTTGCTCATCTGAATGCTCTAACAGTTTCTCACTCTTAATCTACCTTGAACTTAGTTTGGTCAGACTTAGTTTCCTCCAACTCCTTCTTTAATTGAGACTTTGACTCTGACTGCTCTTTCTCTTTCAACTGAGTTTCCTGAAGTTGAGAATAATACTTCTCCAACACATCCATTGTTTCACTTAACTGGGACTGCGACTGCTCCAATAACTGCTCGGTTTCCCGCAACTGAGATTTAGTTTCCTCCAACTCTTTGTGCAACTCCGAGTCCGATCGTGGCTGTTGTTGTTCCTGTTTCTCTCTCAACTGAGCTTGCTGCAATTGTGATTGAGATTGCTCCAATACTTCCATTGTCTCACTTAATTGCAACTGATACTCATCTAACAACTGCTCAGTTTCCCGCAACTGAGACTTAGTTTCCTCCAACTGTTTGTGCAACTCAGACTCTGACCCCGACTGCTTCTGTGCTAACTCTGCCTTAACCTGCTCCAACTCTTCCTGCTTCTCCTGCAACTTTCCTTGCAACTCTTCCAATGTCGCCATCGTTTGCTCCATTTGAGACTGATACTCTTCCAACACTCCCATCGCCTCACCTAACTGCGACTGGGACTCCTCCCATAACTGTTTGCTCTCCTGCAACTTGGACTTGGTTACTGCCAATTCCTGCTTAACTTCTCCATCTGATTCTGACTGCTGTTGCTCTCCTTTCTCCTTAAGCTGATATAACTCAAAGTGGGTTTGCTCCAACTCTCCTAATACCTCATCTAATTGAGATTGCGATCGCTCCAACTCTTCTCTCACATCGTGCAACTCGGACTTAGTTTTGTCCAACTCTTGCTGAGTTTGTTGCCATTTAGTCTTAGCTTCTTCTAGTTCTTTTTCTGTTGTTGCTGCCATTAATTTATATTCCCCTTAATTTCTTCAAATATTACCAATATCTTGATAAAATCAAATTCTAAAAATAAGTTAACTATACTGAGTAAGTGACTTTATCCTACCTCCATTTGTTCCCAATATTCCTGATTTAATTTCTTCTGTTGAATATTTATGTAGTATTTTTGCTCATGTTTTATTTGTCTAATTTTATTTAATTAAATCTGTCTTCTACTCACTTATTTTTCACTACTTACCAAAACTTTATGCTGAATTTTCATAGTGCGCTTCATCAATTTTTGCCATTCTTCAGAATTTGTCAGCTTTTGACTATCTAACTCTAGACCTTTTTGCTGAGAGAAATTAGCAAAACTATCTAACCATTCCATTACTATTTCTGCCCGAGAGTTTTCAGTATATTTCAAAGATTTCTGAAGGCGCTCTTGCATTTCAAGCAAATTACCTTTTTGATAAGCATACCAAGCTTCCCAAACTAATAGTTGATATTCTGTTTGACTCTCGGATTTAGAATTTATCAGAATGGCTTGTTGATACTGCAATTTTTCCAATTCAGACTGAGTTTGTGTTAGTTGAGACTTTGTTTTAACTAATTCTTTTTGTGCATTTTGTTGTTGAGATTGAGATTGTTGCAATAATATTTCTGTCTGCCTCCATTGAGTCTTAATTTGTTGCAATACTGTCTGATTTTCCTGTAATTGTAGTTGCTGTTTTTTGCGTTCTTCATCAGTTTGATATAGCTGATTTTGAAACTCTTTTAATAATGTTTTTGTCTGTTTCATTTGAGATTGAGATTGTTGCAATAGTGTTTCTGTCTGTTGCAGTTGTGAATTAGATTCTACTAATTCTGTTTGAACTTCTTGCATTTGTAGGTTAGTTCGCTTCAATTCTTGCTTTGCTTTATGTGATTGAGATTTAGATTTTTCCCATTCCTGCTGATTTTTTTTAATTTCTTTGAGTTGTTTTTCTGACTGTTGCAATATTGTTTCATTTTGTTTGAGTTGAGAGTTAGATTCTGTTAACTCGGCTTGAGTTTGATTTAGCTGAGATTGAGTTTCTTGTAATTCTTGGCTAGTTTTTTGTAGTTCAGATTCAGACTTTTCTAACTTTTGTTCATGCTTTTGTAGTTGAGAATTAGATTCTGTTAACTGAGACTGGTAATATTCCCACTCTTCTTGAGTTTGGTGTAACTGATGTTTATAAACTACTAATTCGTCTCTAGTTTCACATAAATTATGTTTTGTTAATCCTAATTCTGCCTGAGTTTGTTTCAGTTGTGAGTGGGAGTTTTCTAATTCTGTCTCTACATTGTTTAACTGTTCTTGATATTGTTGTAAACTCTTCTCATTTGCCATTAACTTAACCTGAGAATCTTCCCAGTCTTCTTGAGTTTGGTGTAGCTGATTTTGGCAAACCTTTAATTTAGCTTGAGTCTCATACAAATTATGTTTTACTTTCCCTAATTCTGCTTGAGTTTGTTTATTTTGTGATTCGGACTTTTCTAACAATACTTCTGTTTTTTCTACCTGAGATTGAGATTTTTGCCATACTGATTCTGTTTGCTGAAGTCTATAAGTAAATTGTTCTAGTTCTTCTTGTGTTTGATGTAGTTGTGACTGATTTTGTACTAGCTCTCCTTGAGTTTGGTGTAGTTCAGATTTTGTTTGTATAAGTTCTTTTTCTATTTGATCAAATCTGGTTTGAATATGTTCAACTTTTTTCAGTTGAGACTGAGTTTCTTCTAATACTGTTTCTGTGTGGTGGAGTTGTTTTTGAGATTCTAATAATGTTGTTTCGGTGGTATCGAGTTGAGAAGCATATTTTTCTAACTCATCTCGTGTTTGTGTTAATTGAGACTTAGTTTGTGTTAGTTCTAATTGACTTTGTTGGTATTGATTTTTATATTTTTCTACCTCTGCTAATAAGTTTTTATTCTGATTTTCTACACTACACAAATTCATCCAGTCTTGAAAAGCCCAAATTCTATAGGGAGATGATTTGATTTTTTCTTGCCAGGAAAAGTCTGGTATTTCATCGGCTGGTTTCCAGGATCTTGCTTCTAATTCCTGGTACATTTCTATAGCTTCAGGAAAGTAATAATCTATGAGAGTGGATCTATGGTCGTCTGCTGATAATTGATTATTAAATAATGATGGTTCGTAGATATTGGCAGCGGGATAATTAAAGTTTGTCTTAAATTTTTGATTAATTGCTTCAATAAATACTTGTTGGTTATTTATGATTGTTTGAATATTTGTCAATAAACAATAATTACCAGCATGATTATAAAAATCAATAATTTTTTGATTGTAGTGTAACCATAATTTTACTGCTAATTCCGGTTGACTTTGAAATATTTTATCTTGCCGACTATACAGATAATTAACTACTTCCCAAGGAGAACGATAAACTAATAAAAATTTGGCATTTGGCAGTAGATTTGCCCAAAAATCTAGAAATAAAGTTGTACGGGTTTCTTTCCATCCCCAATTTCCACTTATAGAATTTTTGGCGATAATTTCTTTTGCTATTTCTACAAAATTTTCTTCTATATCTATTCTTTCTTGGAGAGTCCAACCATCTGCATCTATTCCTTGAGATTCTAATACTTGTTTATGAAATTCATAGAAGTCTAAATTTTCAAAATATCCTTGAGGATTAGCTTCTGTTTCCTCTGTTAATTTCCGACCAATATGTAAACCAGAACCTTGGAGGATGGAAGCTGTTAAAGAACTTCCTGAACGGTGCATACTGGTAATAATTAGAGTTGATTTTTCTGTTTTTTGCATCATATAGATTTTGATTATGTATTAGTTATTAATATTACTATATAATTTTTTTGATCGTCTTGTTAACTTTTTGGCATATTGATTAACTGCTTTAAGTCCTCTACAATTATAGATTTTAGGCTGGTGGTTCGGTAAGTTTGTGCTTAAAGTTGCCAGATTGTTTAATCCTAAATCGATAGCTGCTATCCTAGTTTGAGTTAAAGGTTCTGTTTCTATTTCCTGTTTGTAAA
>NZ_JAAHGK010000237.1:0-7324 GCF_010672505.1 Okeania sp. SIO2B9
ACATATCAAAAGCTTAAAACTAGGACAACGCCAGATTTTTCCTTCTTCCTTCTTCCTAAATTTTTCCTATTTTTATAACTGTAATTTTTATTATTTAAACTTTAAACTAATTAGAGTAATTGGATAATTTAGCGACTAAAATCATCTTGAGATTTTCAGACTAAGCTACCAATTACTCTAATTAGTTTAAAGTTTAAATAATAAAAATTACAGTTATAAAAATAGGAAAAATTTAGGAAGAAGGAAGAAGGAAAAATCTGGCGTTGTCCTAGTTTTAAGCTTTTGATATGTCCGCACCTTTTCCTTCCACTGCTATTACAGTTGTTATAGGTAAAAAAAGTTTTACTATACATCTATAGTTTCATTTTCTCTTCTGGATTTTGCTATAGCTAATCTTCTAATTTTATCTCTCGGATTTTTGGTTTATTCTGATTTATTATTTCTTACTTATTTCTCTTTTTGATTAAATGGCTGTTATCGAATTCGTAATATTCACAGGATTAGGAATTGTATTAGGTGCATTTATATTTAATATATCTAATGACAGAGAACAAAAGCGTATTTTAGATGATGCCTTTTACAAATTATTAGAACTTCAAAATGGTAAAATTTCTCTAATTCAATTAGCTGCTGCGGCTAAAGTTGATGCTCAAATAGCTCAGAAATATCTTGAAGGTCAAGTACAAGTTTTCACTGCAACCTTAGAAATTGATGAACAAGGAGATACATTCTACAAATTTCCTAAACTTAGTTTACCTCCTGTTTTAGATAAACAACAATGGTAAGGAATTTAGGTATTAGGTCTTCGGTATTAGGTTTTCGGTGTTAAGTTTTAGGTCTTATACAAAATCCGGTTTAGTAACGAGATATTCAAAAAAATCAAAATCTTTGTCTGATAAGGATTTGAATATTTAGGTAACTACCCTATAATAACCGGATTTAGTATTAGGTATTAGATTTTAGGTATTAGATTTTAAATGTTAAGTTTTAAGTGTTTTACTAAGGGTAAAAAAAATTATACCATGTCCGGATGATGATGATTAAGTATAATAAAAATGTTTGATTGAATTTATTGAAGCGCTCTTGAGAGAAGATCTCAAATTTTTGCTTCCTTTATTTAACCTTTTTGATTTTTTTTAATATACTTATCTTGACTCTGCTACCTACTCCCTGTTACATGAATGTCGAAATATTTTATCAAATTGGTATTAGGAGAATTATTTCGGATTTAACGCTCCTAATCTTTGATAAGGCCAAAAGCGAATTATTGCCCTACCTATAATATTTTTCTTAGGCAAAAAACCCCAAACATGAGAGTCATTACTATTATTACGATTATCTCCCATCACAAAATATTGATTTTCAGGAACTTTGATTGAAATTGGTAAAGTATATTCAGGGGGTTCAGCAATATAATTTTCAGTCAGCGGTTGGTCATTTATATACACTAAACCATTCTCAATTTTAATAGTATCTCCTGGCAGACCAATAACTCTTTTAATAAAAGCTTGATTTTTAGCATAACCATAGCGTTGTAACTGTTGGGGTGGTTGAAAAACAATAATATCCCCTCTAACAGGTGGATGAAAATAATAAGAGACTTTTTCCACTACTAGGCGATCGCCTACTTCTAAAGTAGGTATCATTGAGTCTGAAGGTATATATCTTGGTTCTGCAATTAATATTCTGACTAATAAAGATAAAGATAAAGCGATCGCCAAAACTTTAATATTTTCTTTTTGTTGTTGCCATATTTTTAGCCACCAGGGAGTTATAGAGTTAGCTGTTATTGGTTGATTTAAGGATTCTTTTTCTGATGTCATATGATTTTATTCTTGAGTATTTCTATACTATAGCAAAACTCCTGGGAATGAGAATTTATCTATTCTAAATAGATATAGTAATCCTATTTGAGTTGCTGGTAAAAATATCTTTGAATTTAAGAAACAGGAAATAGGGGTAAAAGTTTGAGAGTTTTTATATATCCTGAAATTTTTTACAAATGATTTATGATTGCTATAATACTATGATTTTTCCCTACTATATACGTCAGCATTCAGCTATTAGCATTAAGCATTTCCGTTTGTCATGCGCTCGCATTCAGAACCATGAACATAATAACTTACTAAGGTTAGCTGATAACCTTTTTCTTTCGGTGCGAAATGCCGAAGCAAACATATTTCACTCTTTGGAAATTAATTTCTCCTTCGGTGCGATAATAAGTTAATAACTCATAGCTGATAGCTGAAGTCCGCAGTTCATCTGTAGAAGGTTCGCTGAAGGCTGTTTGCGCAGCATGACAAACGGAAATACTTACCTATGTACAATGCACATATTAAAATTGTTTATATAATCTGAAATATTAAAATATTTGCTATATATTTTCTCTTTTTTCAGGGTGTTATGTGAGATATTCCGTAGCGGTAATTATTCTATTTCATATAAAGTAATCATCAATAGTATAATTAGTGTGAATTTGTAATTTTTCACAAATTTACCACTCGACCTATTCTTTATAATTCTATGCTGATTCAATTCAGTGTTGGTAACTATTTATCTTTTAAAAAAATTGTCACTTTGAGTATGGTGACTACAGATTTAACTGCTAATAATAAAAGTGTTGATGAAAATAATGTTTTTCAAGTTGATGATGAATTAAATTTGCTGAAAAGTTGTGCTGTTTATGGCGCGAATGCTAGTGGCAAAAGTAATTTGGTTAAAGCAGCTGAGAAGTTATTAGAGCAACATAATCCACCTAATCCTGTTAATGATAATCCTTCCACAACTGTACATTTATTGGTTAAAGAACTGAATAAATTTGTTCGTCCATAGATGGGAAAGTAAGCACCTGGGCAAAAATTTATAGCAGTTTTGACTAATGACTATTGCGACATCCGCAACAGAGAGAGGAGGTAGATATTTTCTCCACCACAGACCTCAAGTTTTGGTGCTTCACAAAATAAAATGACTATTGCGACATCCGCAACACAGAGAGGAAGTAGATATTTTCTCCACCACAGACCTCAAGTTTTAGTACTTCAGAAAATGAAATGACTATTGCGGCATCCGCAACACAGAGGGGAGCTAGATATTTTTTCGATGCTTCAGAAAATGAAATGACTATTGCGACATCCGCAATAGAGAGAGGAGGTAGATATTTTCTCCACCACAGACCTCAAGTTTTGGTGCTTCACAAAATGAAATGACTATTGCGGCATTCGTAACAGAGAGGGGAGCTAGATATTTTTCCGATGTTTAAGAAAATGAAATGACTATTGCGACATTCGCAACACAGAGAGGAAGTAGATATTTTCTCCACCACAGACCTCAAGTTTTGGTGCTTCACAAAATGAAATGACTATTGCGACATTCGCAATAGTAGAGAGGAGGTAGATATTTTCCCTCCACATAATCCATATTATTCATTATTCAAAAATCTCTTCCCTTCTACCTCCTAACTTTAATGATAGTAGTCGAAAGAAAAGACGTGGACATATTAACAGCTTAAAACTCAGACAACGCCAGATTTTTCCTTATCTCCTAGATTGCTAAACACCTTCTTCCTTATCTACTTCTTCCTTTTCTACCTCTCTCCTTCCTCCTTATTTCTTCTTCCTTCTTTCTTCATTTTTTTACACAAACTTTATCTCGACCACCTTCTGTACAATCTTCAAACTTCAGTTTTCCAGCCAACATTTGTTGCTGAACTTCTTCCACTTTTTGCTGAACTTCTTCTGGCAAAACATCATTAAAACGACCCAACTTAGTAATATCTGGATTTTCAATTCCTAAAATATATTTTTCTCCCTTAACTTGATTATTTTTAACAAGATTAGCAACATAAGCGATCGCTCCTCCAACATCCTGCACTGCACTGGTTAGCACTGCTTTTGGCGCAACATCAAGCTGGTCAGTTGTATTACCCACCGCATAAATTCCTTTTTCTTGTGCCGTTTTC
This sequence comes from Okeania sp. SIO2B9, assembly GCF_010672505.1. NCBI lineage: Bacteria > Bacillati > Cyanobacteriota > Cyanophyceae > Oscillatoriales > Microcoleaceae > Okeania > Okeania sp. SIO2B9. The sequence goes on from NZ_JAAHGK010000237.1 coordinate 3,959, forward strand.
AAAACTGCTGGAGCAGCATTATCTAATAAGTGATAAATCACATCAACCCCAGTAGAAATTAAAGCCAAAGCTGCCTCCTTTCCTTTAGCAATATCATTAAAATCTCCAGTGTAACTAATTACAACTTCAACACTGTCATTTACTGACTTAGCACCTAACTCAAACGCCTTACCTTGTAAGTTAGTTCCTTTAAAAGATAAACCTGTAAGATAAGCAACTTTATTAGTCTTAGTCATCAAACCAGCAATTACACCAGCAAGATAACCCATTTGGAAATAATTTGTTGTCACCGAAGCGTAATTTTCACCAGCAATATTACCATTAACTCCCAAAAAAAATGTATCGGGAAATTGACTAGCTACTTGTTGAATAGCAGCATCAAATTGTCCGCCATGACCTACGACTAAATCGTAATTTTTCCTAGCAAAATCAGAAAGGGTTTCTACCTGGTCTGGTTGGGCAATATTTTCTACATAAATCATCTCACCATTGAGAATTTCGGCTGCTTTTTTTACCCCTTCATAACCAGATTGATTCCATCCTCCATCAGTAATAACTCCAGGTAAAGCAATGGCAATTTTAAAAGTTTCAGAATTATCTATAGAATCATTACTAGGATTTTCTGTCCGAATCATTGTAGAAGGAGAATCAGCACAAGCTTTTAATAATAAGCTAGTTATTAATGTTGCTGTACTATAGGAAATAAATGAGCGTCTATTTAATTTTTTAGTCATATTAAGGTAGTCCTATAAATTTAGTAATTTACTTTGGAGTTAAGGAGTAGAAAGTATCTCTAATTTAAAATTTAAAAGCAATAGTATTTATTAATGCAGAAGGAAGAAAGAAAAAGGAAAAATCTTGAATTGTCTTAATTTTCAGCTTTTGGTATGTCTGCCCTCTCTCCTTCGACTGCTATATCTACTAATAGTAAATTTTGGTATTTCTCTTAGTTCTATGTAGAAGGAAGAAACAACAAGGAAAAATCTTGAGTTGTCTGAGTTTTCAGCTTTTGATATATCCGCGCTCTTTCCTGAAACTGCTATATTTACCAATAGTAAATTTTGGTATTTCTCTTAGTTCTATGCAGAAGGAATAAATAACAAGGAAAAAGGAATAAATAAAAAGAAAAAATCTTGAGTTATCTGATTTTTAAGATGAGTGATATATCCACACCTTTTCCTGAGACTGCTATATTTACCAATAATAACTGTTGGTGTTTCTCCTAGTTCTACACAGAAGGAAGAAACAACAAGGAAAAATCTTGGGTTATCTGAATTTTAAACTTTTGATATATCCGCACCTTTTCCGGAGACTGCTATATTTACCAATAGTAACTGTTGGTGTTTATCTCTGCCTTTAGCCTAAAAGCAACCAGTTCTTTGACGCAACTCAAATAAAATTACTACATCCACAAGATATTAGTTAATATAATTAAAATTAACATTTCATAGTGTAGCTAAAAATAGCGATCGCCTAGCCAAATCAATAACTAACTTATAAATAATAGTAATAAATTTAACTATATCTTTTTTTCAAGTCTCCCTCTTCCCAAATTTGGAGTTGCCTTTCAGCAGCAATAAAATTGTTAATTGATTTCGGCGGGTAAACAAAATGGTCATAAGCAAGAGCCATTTGTCTAGCTGCTTCTTGGTAAGAAACTTTTCCTATTCCTGTACCTAAACCTGGACAGACAACATTTTGAATTTGTTGCTTTTGCTGACGGTTGTGGTGTCGCACTGTCAGTAACATTGCCCACATTGCGATATAAGGAGTATCAGTGCCAGCAATGGACATAGGTACGCGCATAGTGGGGGTATGGGCAAGAAAAGGATGTTGGGGATGACCAGTTTCGACAATAGTAGATGTGCCAACTGGTTGTTCGCCCAGATATTCATCTAATATTTTTTGTTGAACCGAAGTCATTAAAAAATCACCAAAATATTTGACGATCGCTGCATCTATACCACCATCCATAAGTCCAAAAGAATTTCCTGGACTTACTAAACAGTCATATTCTGGTACAGTCTCGAAATAATTATTGATAATTTCTAGATTGGGTAAATAATGGAAATGTTCTTGAAAAGCATCATATATAGCGCTGTGCGCAGGCAACAGGCAACAGGCAACAGGCAACAGGGGGAATAAAAAAACCGATAATATCAGGCTTTTAGCTATTGGACAGTTACTGTAATTTGTAAATATGCCAGCGCACATTGCTATAAAGATCTATTTGGAGCAACTAAAATCAGTTTCATATTAGTCTATATTCTGGTAGCTTTAGAATTATCAATAACCCCAATAGGTTTTCAATTTGAAGAAGGAAAAATATCAGCCTTAAAAAATAATTTTTGGACAGATTTTGCGGGCGTTGAATTGATTCTCAAACATATTTTCTATTTCTTCCTCAACAAATTGTTAAATCATTTTTTTTATTTAATCAGGACTTACGCATAACCACCAAATATTGTAGGGGTTAACGGCCGTTAACTCCTACAAATGGTGTATATTTTTGTCTTTTGCGTAAGTTTTATCAATCTTGAATCTACCACTTTGACTAAAGAGTGAAACATACCTCGCACAACTTTTCAAGCAGAAATGGATTAAGTAAATAAATTAACTAAGAATATTTTTCATTTCTATTTTAAAAATATTTTCAATGGTTTTTCCGGCAGTTTTTTCATCCCAGTTAAGGATATTGAGAAAAGTTTCTGCTGAGTGAGTTTCTACAACATCAATACCCCATTCTCCTGTTTGTAGAGTATCAGGATAATCACTTAATGGAGGTGTTTTTTTCAAACCTCCCAGAATCAAAACATCAACAATTAAATCCTTGTCATTTTTTTGAATTATTCGCTTTTCTATTAAAGCTTCAGCACATTTTTTACCAACTTGAGGTGGGGAAAAAACTTGATTTTCAAATAAAATTTCTACCATCCAATGAGGATGATTTAATTGCCGACATTTAAGTTGTGGATATTTGCTTAAACCATTAATGAAAACTTGAGCAAATTCTTCCCTATTTAATTCAGGCAGGGTATTTTCTGAGAGTTCAAAATTATGGGAAAGCAACATTCGTCCAGTTTTAGATTCCGTCATTATTTTATTTATCCTATGTTCTAGAAATTTTAATTCACAATTTTATAGCAGAAGGAAGAAGGAAGAAGGAAGAAGGAAGAAGGAAGAAGGAGGAAGGAAAAATCTTACGTTGTCTTAGTTTTAAGCTTTTGACTTGTCCCCGCCCTTTCCTTCGACTGCTATATATTCTATTAGACCATAAATCAAAAACATAGATAAAATTGATGTCTCTATAAATTTCGGCATTGCTGAATTAAGGTATGAAAGTAGGTTTGTAGGGAATAAGGAATA
>NZ_JAAHGK010000238.1:0-7299 GCF_010672505.1 Okeania sp. SIO2B9
TGAACCTCCAGTAGTTAGCGTGCAAACTAGCTACCCAGGAGCTAACCCAGAAGTAGTAGAAACAGAAGTAACAGAAATTCTCGAAGCAGAAATTAACGGTGTTGAAGGTGTCAAAACCCTAACCTCCAGCACCAGGGAAGGTTCAAGTTCCATAAATGTTGAATTTGAACTAGACCGTGACCTAGAAGCAGCAGCTCAAGATGTTCGTAGTCGAGTTTCCCGTGCTATGAGAAGACTTCCCGATGAAGTTGATGCGCCAGTAGTTTCTAAACGCAGTAGCGATGATGAACGGATTATTTGGCTTGCTTTAACTGGGGAAAAATACTCGTCCTTAGAGTTAAGCAACTATGCTGATAAATTCATCAAAAATGTCTTAGAAACTGTTAACGGAGTGGGCAGTATTTTGATCGGTGGCGAACGTCGCTACGCTATGCGACTATGGTTAGACCCCCAAAAAATGGCTGCTCGAAATATTACAGCATTAGATGTAGAACAAGCACTCAGAGAACAAAACGTAGAAATTCCCAGTGGCAGAATAGAAGGAAAATCAACCGAATACCCAATTCGGACTTTTGGTCGCCTACAAACTACAGAAGAATATCAAAACCTAATCATCAGACGAAATGATGATAATTCCCTCACCAGACTAAGAGAAATTGGTAGAGCAGAAATTGGAGCAGAGAGCGATCGCACCCTTGCTCGTTATAATGGTAAACCAGCAGTAGGTCTTGGTATCAGTAAATTATCCGGGGCAAATATCATAGAAGTTGCCAACGGAGTTAAAACTAGGATGGAAGAATTATCCAAAGATTTCCCGGAAGGAATGGAATATTACATCAGTGTTGACTACTCAACATTTGTAGAAGTAGCTATCAAAGAAGTTTGGAAAAGCTTATTTTTAGCAATTTGTTTAGTTGTCTTAGTTATCTATGCGTTTCTGAGAGACTGGAGAGCAACCCTCATACCCACCATCACCATTCCCGTTTCTCTCATTGGTGCTTTTGGGGTAATGTATTTCATGGGATTTTCCATCAACACCCTCACCCTATTTGCCCTCACACTATCAACAGGTTTAGTGGTAGATGACACCATTGTTGTCTTAGAAAATATAGTTCGATATATTCAAGAAGAAGGCAAAACTCCCATGCAAGCAGCCATATTAGGAGTAGGAGAAGTAGTATTTGCCGTCATTGCCACCACAGTTGTATTAATTGCCGTATTCTTACCAGTCGCATTTTCTGGAGGTTCTTCAGGGCAAGTATTTAATGAATTTGCTCTAACTATTGCAGTCTCAGTCGTATTATCCACCTTCGTTGCTTTGACTTTAGCACCAACCTTATCAGGGCGAATCTTAAAAAGACATCAACCAAAAGAACATCAAAACTTCCTTTCCCGCGTAGTTGCTACTCCCCTAGATTTATTTGATTATGCTCTAAGTCGCATCTCAGCCATGTATGATTGGTCATTGCGTCTGTTGATGAGAATGAAACCATTAGTAATTTTAGGATTTGTCCTATCTTTCTGGTTAATCTTTTGGTTATATCAACAACTCCCCCAAGGATTTTTACCCACAGAAGACCGGGGGCGAGTATTTGTATCCGTGTCTGCACCAGAAGGTGTAAGTGTTCAATATACTGATAACGTCATGCGTCAAGTAGAAGATAAACTCTCTCAAATACCTGAAATGAGAGGTTATTTCAGTATTGTTGGATTTGGTCGTTCTGCCCAAGCAAACCGAGCTTTTGCTTTCACCAACCTCAAACCATGGTCGGAACGCAAGAAACCAGAGGAAGCACAACAAGAAATTGTTAAACGGTTGTTTGGAGCATTTGCTCCCATTACTGATGGACGAGTCTTTCCCATTAACCCCGGTTCATTGCCTGGAACTGGTCGCACTCAACCAGTACAGTTTGTGTTGCAGGGAAATGATTTAGAAGAACTAGCGCGAGTCTCTGAAGAATTTACTAATGAAGCGCAACAGTTACCCCAGTTGAATAATATTGATACAGATTTGAAGATTAATAAACCGGAGATCTCCGTAGAAATTGACCGCGCTCAGGCATCTAATTTAGGTGTGTCGGTGGAGGATATTGCCAGAACATTGCAAATTATGATGGGAGGGGAAGATATTACTAACTTTACCCAAGGAAATCAACGTTATGATGTAATTGTGCGAGCTGAGGAACAGTTTCGTAATAGTTTACAAAATATTGATGATTTGTATGTACGGACTGAGTCAGGAGTAATGATACCTTTGAGTAATGTGGTGAAGGTAAGTACGACAACCACTCCTCCTCAGATTAATCACTTTAATCGATTTCGTTCGGCAACTATTCAAGGAAGTCCTGCTCCAGGAGTAAGTCTGGGTGAGGCGTTACAAGCGTTGGACGATTTGGCAGACCGGATTTTACCTGCTGATATGCGAACCGACCTCCAGGGTGAGTCGTCACAGTTTCGAGATGCGGGTCAAGCGACGATGCTTCTTTTTGCCTTGGCAATGATCTTTATTTTCTTGACATTGGCAGCTCAGTTTGAGAGTTATATTGACCCGGTGGTGATTTTGTTGGCAGTACCGTTATCTTTGTTGGGTGCTTTTGGAGCGTTGTGGTTGGCGCAGTTGGAAGTGAATGTTTATAGTCGAATTGGGTTGATTATGTTGATTGGTTTGGCAACGAAAAACTCGATTTTGATTGTGGAATTTGCTAATCAATTGTTGGCAGATGGTATGTCTATTACTAAAGCTGCGGTTGAAGCATCCCGTTTGCGGTTTCGTCCAATTTTAATGACGGCGTTTTCTACCATTTTCGGGGTAATGCCATTAGCTTTTGCTTCTGGTGCAGGTGCTGCTAGTCGGGTTTCAATTGGAATGTCGGTTATGGGTGGTATGTTGGTTTCTACAATTTTGAGTTTATATGTAGTGCCGATATTTTATGTGATGGCGAAAGGTTTACAGTCACGTTTATTTCATAAATCTGCTGAAGAGTTGGCAGGTGGTTATGATATCAATGGTTTTTCTAATGGTAATGGTAATGGTAATGGTAATGGTTATACTAACGGAAATGGTAATGGTAATGGTAATGGTAAGGCAAGTTATGTTAAGGATGGTGTGAAAGAAGTGAAAAAATAGGCGTTTAGTTATTAGAGTTTTGTGGAATGGGTATCTTGCCCGTTCCTGATATTTTCAGGTAGGTAGGATATCCACCCCACTTATATTCACCCCACTTCGGAGATTAAAATCTCCAACTTGTTTTCATCCATCGGCTGAAGTCTGATAGCTTTCAACTGCCAAATTCAAGGTAATGGTATTAGTATCTAATTATTTTTTCACGGTATAGCCAGTGGGAGCATCTTGCTCCCGCCCTAATTCTTCCCGATCTCTACCTACCATTACTATGCAAGACTACCTTTTTTTCTAACTCCTGTCTCCTGTCTCCTGTCTCCTGTCTCCTGTCTCCTACCCCTACTACCGAGTGGCAAATAATCTACTCGCGTGAGGTTCTCCAGGCAAATCTTCAACAATTGCACCTTGCTGTTGCAACTGTTTCTTCATCTCTGCAGATAGTCCAATACCAAGAGAAAATCGAGTCTCCTTCACATCAACCCCATTCATCTTAGTCTTCTTGAGGTCGGCACCACTTAAATTAGCATGACTCAAATTTGTATCAATTAAAATTGCTTTCTGTAAATTAGCGCGACTCATATCAGCATAACTGAGATTAGCATAACTCAAAATGGCCCCACTCAAGTCAGCAGCACTCAAATCTGCCCCACTCAAATCTGCCCCACTCAAATCTGCACGAGTCAGGTTCGCTCCACTCAGATTCGCCCCACTCAGATTCGCACAATACAAATTAGCACCAATCAAAGTAGCATTGTACAAATTAGCACCAATTAAATTTGCTCTAAATAAATTAGCCCGGAATAAATTAGCACGAAACAAACTCACACCAGCTAAATTCACATTACTAAGCTCAGATCGAAATAAATCAATATCCCGAAAATTTCTTTCTCCGGAGGCATAACGTGCCAAAAATTCTTCAATTTTCATAATTTTATCTTAAAATTTTCTTGATGTTTTCATCTAAAACTTTAAATTTAGATGTGTTTCTCTTCTCTGTAAGTTTTAAATACATAAAGACAAGAAACTTATATAGCAGAAGGAAGAAGGAAGAAAGAAGAAGGAAGAAGGCTTTAGTTATCTAGGAGAGAAGACTTTAGTTATCTAGGAGAAAAGAAAAATCTTACGTTATCTGAGTTTTCAGCTTTCGATCTGTTCTAACTTTTCCTTCAACTGCCATATTAATTATCTTGGACTTTTTTTTAAATGTTAGGTGATTTTTATAACAATATTTTACAAAAGTTATATTTGCTTGATATATACCAATAAAAGTTTAAATTTTATTAAAAAAGTTGATCGATACAAATACAAGAATTTATGTACATCTAAGTTGCACTTTTTATAATTTTAAATCAACCTCTATATAGCAATCCTATATCATTAGTAAAAAATCAAAAAATAGATCGAAAATCTGAAACTATCAGACCTTTTCCCTCCCCCTAATTTCCTTTTTACTGAATAATTAAGGTTTAAAGCCTTTCCCTTAAAGGAGAAAAAATAAAAAATTTTCGGCGTTGCTGAATTGAAGTATGAATGCGCGATTGTTTGGTTCTGGTCAAGCCCCCTAAATCCCCCATTCAACAAAAAGCGCAGCATCCTCTGGTTTCCCCCTTTCCAAGGGGGACTTTTAGAGTTTTATTCCCCCCCAAAATTGGGGGGTTAGGGGGGCTTGCATCATACCCATAATCAGCAACGCCAAATTTTCCTTTTAGTCAATCCTATCCGTTTTCAAGGAGAGGTAATTATTAATTATTAATTATTAATTGTTGAACAAAAAGCCTATATATAATGAAAAATATTCTATTTTTGAGAAAAAATTAGTGACTACTACACCTCTAAATCCTACTTCAACTCAACAACCAGATACTCTCGGCAGATTTGGCCAGTTTGGCGGTAAATATGTCCCCGAAACATTAATGCCTGCCTTATTTGAGCTAGAAGCGGCCTACAAAAAATACAGTCAAGAACCCGCTTTCCAAAAAGAACTCCAACAACTTCTGCGAGACTATGTAGGTCGCCCTAGTCCTCTTTATTTTGCCGAACGTCTCACAACTCACTATGCCAGACCTGATGGTACAGGTCCACAAATTTACCTCAAACGGGAAGACCTCAACCACACTGGTGCCCACAAAATCAACAATGCTTTAGCTCAAGCTCTATTAGCTCTGAAAATGGGTAAAAAACGTGTCATTGCCGAAACAGGTGCTGGTCAACATGGTGTCGCCACTGCCACAGTTTGCGCTCGGTTTGGATTGGAATGTATCATCTATATGGGCGTTCACGATATGGAACGTCAATCTCTCAATGTATTCAGAATGCTACTAATGGGAGCGGAGGTACGACCAGTGGAAGCTGGCACCGGCACTCTAAAAGATGCAACATCAGAAGCTATTCGAGATTGGGTAACAAACGTGGAGACTACCCACTATATTCTTGGTTCTGTTGCAGGTCCTCACCCATACCCGATGATGGTACGAGACTTTCATGCTGTTATCGGTCAAGAAACCCGCACTCAATGTTTGGAAAAGTGGGGCGGTTTGCCTGACATTTTGATTGCTTGCGTTGGTGGTGGTTCTAATGCAATGGGTTTATTCCATGAGTTTATGAATGAGTCGTCAGTCCGAATGATCGGTGTAGAAGCTGGTGGTGAGGGAGTTGAGACTAATAAACACGCTGCTACTCTGACTCTTGGTCGTGTTGGTGTGTTGCATGGAGCTATGAGTTATTTGTTACAGGATAAGGAAGGTCAGATAATTGAACCTCATTCTATCAGTGCAGGTTTAGATTATCCTGGTGTCGGACCCGAACATAGTTTTTTGAAGGATAGTGGTAGAGCTGAATATTATAGTGTGACTGATAATGAGGCAGTGGCTGCTTTTCAACGTTTGTCTCAGTTGGAAGGTATTATTCCAGCACTGGAAACTGCTCATGCGATCGCTTATTTGGAAACTCTCTGTCCACAGTTAAATGGTAGTCCGCGTATTGTGTTTAACTGTTCTGGACGTGGGGATAAGGATGTGCAGACAGTGGCTAAGTTTTTGGAGGGGTAATTAATTTGTAAATAATTAATTTGTCGGGTGCGTTAGACGGCTAAAATTTAGACTGTGAAAGGAATTTAACAATCCGTCATAACGCACCGTTTTAGATATGTCAATTCAGTAAAGTTGAAAAATGTTCAGTAATTAATATTAATCATCAAAATACTATAGTTTGTCTACTTTATAAATACTAATTACCTTTCTTTGTTGTCTCCTTTTTTGCTTGATTAATAATTGCATCACAAATATAGTTGCATATTCCTTTAATATTCCACGAGTATTTCCCATCATTACCTGGTAACTCTACCTCAAGTTTTTCTAACGGCATTTTAAATTCTTTTTCGAGTGCCATTTGCAATTCCATTAATACCAATTTAAATTTTATATTATCTAGCTTATCGAAACTGAAAATTGTCTCTAGTTTAACTCTTTCTATATTTATTTTCAACTCCTGACTAATTACTTTTTTAACTCTTTCTAAAATTATACTTCTAAGTTTATTGGGTTTTTTTTCAGCATTTTTTCTCATTAACTTTAATGCTATTTCTGCAAACTTATATTCTTCAATGCTTTCTATTCTCTGACTATTTATTAACTGTTTTTCCATTTGATCGTAGAACTGAATCAAGTAGGATTTGATCATTTCTTTTTTGTGCCCTACAGGAATACTACCAATATTTTCTCCATACTTTTTTTCAATCTCAATTTCTTCTGAAGAAACATAATATTTAGGAACTGAATTTTCGAGGAAAAACATTAAATATGGATCTTGTTGATTGTTTTTGGTTTTAACTTGACTCAACAAAACTATTTCTAGTTTATCTAGGTGAGTAAATGCAATTCTTATGTTAGACGGCGAATTAAATTTTTTGCAGTAAACAAGATTGATTTTATCTAACTCTAATTTTAACTTTTAACTTAATAATTTAACAATCATTTTTTTGAGAATAATCAAGTAAAATAAATCTCCAACTGTGGTAGAAAGCATATTATCTTGCATCTCCAATGGAAATTCTTTTTTCAGTGCTTTGACTAGAGGAGTATTAGAAAAGTTAGTCTCAGTTGTTAATCCCAAATCATTGATAATATAACTGAGACTAACTTTTCTAATACTCCTCTAGTCAAAGCACTGAAAAAAGAATT
>NZ_JAAHGK010000239.1:0-7274 GCF_010672505.1 Okeania sp. SIO2B9
TTACGAATAGTAAGAGGGATAAAAATAATTTTCAGGAGACATCCCTTTGACAAAAAAGATGATTTCCAACCTAAAAAGTGGTATTGAAGCCATTCCCATACGACTCCTGACTCCTGACTTCCCCTCCTGGGAGGGGGAGGGGCGAGGGGTGGGTTGACTCCTAAAAAATCCCCTAGTTATTTGTAGCAAACATTTATCAAAATGGTATTAGCCTTTTCATTTTGGTAATTTTTTTGTTTGACTTTTTAATCAAAGGTGGTGCGTATATTTGGGGGTCTGAAAGCCTTGTTCTGTCGTGGTTCTAAAACGTAGCTCCCCACCGCTTGGGTTAATGCGGATTAGTTGGAAACAAACGCCCCAGGTAGTTTAATCTATCTGGGTTTTTTATTTTTTGAAATTTTCCGAGTTGCGATCGCAAAGTAGAATGGACTTTAGTTGTCCTGCTCCCGTAATATCAAGTTGCACTGATTAACCACAATATAAAAAGATGAAAAAGATGGCATACTCGTCAAGAGTAATCTTAAGATGACTTAAACTATTAGCCAAGGATTTCAATCCTTGGCGAGCTTGGCGATCCATGTCACCCGCTTCCCTAAATTCCCCTCCTAGGAGGAGTTAGGGGTGGGTCCCACACTCCCCATCTACCAAAGACTACCACGGACTACCAATCATCATAAACCCTGCCCAATAATAGGGATGAGATAAATTTTGATTTTCAAACTTTCCTAACTCTGATGGTAATACCACTGCACCACGAGCTGCTGTCCCCCTTAATTGACCCTCTGCAATAACTACTTCTCCTCGTAACATTGCTAACTGTGCTTGTCGTAAAGCTTCTGCTTTTATCTTGGCATTATTTAGTTGGGTGTAAAATTCTGTCATCAATCCTAATGTGCCTTCATCACTCACATACCAGACACTAGCTAAGGCAGACTTTGCTCCTGCTGCTACTGCTAACCCCGCAAAACCTAACTCAGCATTTTTGTCACCAACGGCAGTGCGACAAGCTGACAATACTAATAATTCTACTGGTGGATCGTTCCAACCTAACTGTCGCATTTGACCTAGATGTAGTTGTTCGTCACCCCACAGTTGAATATAGGAATTACTGGCAGCACCTGGTCGGAATTCTGCATGAGTAGCTAGGTGAATGATGGGATAGGGATAATTTTGTCGTTGGGTTAGCAGGTTATTACGGGTGAAGTCTTGGTTGAGGAACTGACTACCTTGCCACAACTGTTGGGAAATAGTTTCTAACTCTACTGGCACTGCTGGTAAGGAGTTTTGTTCGATAAATTCACTTGCTCCCATTGCTAATACTCGGGTATCTTGAATTGGGCGGTAGTTGGTATCCATTAAACTGATACTGGGAATTAAACTGAGGCTATATTTTTCGACGAGGAATTGTTGACCATCGTGTAATACTGCTACAGGTAAAGTTCGTAGACCTTCATCCATACTGAATAGTAAGGTATCGATATTAGCGGCTTCTAATTCTGCTGATATGGGTCTAATGAGCCAATTGTACAATTGTTGTGCTGGTGGCAAGTAGCTTTGAGTATTACGACGGGAGGGAGTTGTGACTTGAAATCGTAATTGTAGGACAACTTCCATGAGTTGTTGGCGATTAGCTGCCGGAACAGTTTTGAGGATGGGGTCGCTATCTGGTGTGTATAATACCAGTTGCAGTTCTTCTGGGTAAGCTGTGACATAGATAATTGCTGAATTTTTGCCTGTTTCACGGGCGATGTCTGTCAGCACTTCCCGGATATTTTTTATGGATGTATTTTGAGTTGATAGGTCTTCTCCAAAGTTGTCTGTCAGCGCTCCCCCGTTTTTTATGGATATATTTTGAGTTGATAGGTCTTTTCCAAAGTAGTTAGTGAATGAATTGTTCCGATTTTTCTCTAAGGCAGTCAAGGTTTGAAAGTTAGCAGCAACAGTTAGGGGAGTATTGTTAATAATATTGATGTTTTGTAAAGCTGTTGTAGTGTCGGTGTTGATATTAATTTGTTGGCGATCGCTCTTTTTGTTTGGCAGATTAGGATTATTGGTTGTGCTGATGGTACTGTTACTCTGTATTGACTGGATAATATTAGTGGTGGTCGGATTTGAGATTGGGTTGTCAAATTGTAAAATATTATTTGTTGGAATAGCTGGAGTTGTTGTTGGTTGCACTAGGTTTGATGCTGCTGGAATGCTTGGATTTGTTAGTGTCTGAGGTGATTGTTGTGGCAAAGTATTGTCTATTGGTATTGATGGAGGTGGGCTAATTTGAATGATTTCACCAGTATTAAGTTCTCCTCCTGGTAGGTTAATAATACTTGTTGTATCACCTATTGCTATTTGGTCTCCAGTCGTAATATTACCAACTGCTTGATTATTAATACTGGCATTACCTTGGTTTGTTACCGCTGTTTGGTCTCCAGTCGTAATATTACCAACTGCTTGATTATTAATACTGGCATTACCTTGGTTTGTTACCGCTGTTTGGTCTCCAGTCGTAATATTACCTGCTGCTTGGTTATTAATACTGGCATCACCTTGCTCAGTAGTAGCTATTTGGTCTTGGGTAGTAATATCACCTCCTGCTTGATTATTGATACTGGCATTACCTTCTTCAGTAGTAGCTATTTGGTCTTGGGTAGTAATATTACCTCCTGCTTGATTATTGATACTGGCATTACCTTCTTCAGTAGTAGCTATTTGGTCTTGGGTAGTAATATCCCCTCCTGCTTGGTTATTGATACTGGCATTACCTTCTTCAGTAGTAGCTGTTTGGTCTCCAGTAGTAATATCCCCTCCTGCTTGGTTATTAATATTACTATCACCAGTAGCACTATCAACAGTTTGGTCTCCAGTCTCAATATCCTCCCCTGCCTGAACATCAATACCTCCAGCATTTCCAGACTCAGAAATAGATTGCAAATCTTCAGTAGTAACCGAGCCATCAGGAGCAATAATTTCAACTGTTCCAGCCGCTTCTCCACCTTCAGTCCTAACATTTGCAGTTCTAATATCGCCTTGAGTGCTAAAAGTATTCAGAGTAATATTACCACTGGTGCCATTGGGGGCGCGGGTCTGAATAGTCCCTGTATTAATACTGCCGCTATTACTTTCAATACTTACATCTCCACTACCTGCATTGCCAAAGGATGCTACGTTATTAATATTGACAGTACCACTAGCATTCAATTTTATCTGACCCCCAGTACCATCATCAGCAGTAGAATAAGTAGCAATATGATTAATATTTAAGTCGCCGTTATTCAGAGTTTCAATAGATATTCGATCGCCTGTACCGTTAATAGCAGTGGAAAAAATTACACCCGTGTTAATATTGCCGTCATTGTTGCTGATATTAACAGCTCCACTACTTTCCCCGCCAAAAGAACTAATATTGCTAGTGGTAATCTCTCCTTGACCCCGCTGAATAATCACAATATTGCCTCCAGTACCCTCTGGAGCGTAGGAACTCAGGTTGGCGCGTTCCTGCTCAAAGATAGTTGCCACATCTTCTGAAGATACATCCGCATCAGTAGGAATATTTGCCTCTTCACCTAAAAATCCAACAGTGGTATCAATATTTCCATTAATTGTTTCCAAAGTAATATTACCACCTCTTGCTCCTGCACCGCTAAAGCTTTCGATCAAACCAGTACTAATATCTCCTGTTGCACTGAGAGTAATGTTTCCACCTTCCCCTGTTTGAGAACTAGAGATTAATTCGCCAATACTAGCATCTATTGCGCCATCTGCAGTAATAGATATATTTCCACCTTTACCACTACCTCCAGCAAATGATTCAATAGTTCCTACTTGGATATTGCCGTTCACTGTAATAGTCACATCTCCACCATTACCATCACCTTCCGACTCGGAAAAAATCGTTTCTATTATAATATTACCCGTACTGGTAATCTCTACATTACCGCCATCACCTGTTCTGGAGGAAGAAGCTAACTCACCACCGGTAGTTTCAATGCTACCTGTTTGATTTTGGATCGAAATAGTACCACCACGACCCCTGTTATCAGAGCGGGAGTCAATACCAGCAGTATTAACATCGCCGTTACTGATAATACGAACATTACCTCCATTTCCTTGATTACTATAAGAAATGAGTTCTCCTTGAGTTGTTACGTTACCCTCAATACTCCGGATGGTAATATCGCCCCCTGGACTACCTGTTTCTGATTCAACCTCAGACTGAGTAGTGTTGGTGTTTTCTGTATTTTCCCTTTTAGGTGGAATATTTTCTGGGTCTCCTGCGGAGGAAATGATTTCATTTGTAGTAATATTACCTTTAGCTTCGAGACTAATATCGCCCCCTTCTCCTTGACGAGAAAATGACTCGATGAGTCCTGCTGTAGTATTGATATCACCTTCAGCTATTAGAGTAATACTACCTCCGGCACCTCCGGTATTTTCTCCAGGATTAGAATTATCTGTTTGTTGTGGGTTTTCTTCTGATACAGATACATCTTCTGACGAGTTATCCTCGTTGTTTGAATCTCGTGGGTTGCCACTTGAGGAAAATATGTCACCTGTTGTCAAATTGCCACTACTGGTAATAGTCACATCTCCAGCATCTCCTGAACGTGAAAAAGATTCTAATTCACCACTTGTTGTATCAATATTTCCGGTGATACTTTCGAGAGTAATATTGCCACCTAGACCGCTGCCTCTTGAACTAGAGTTAATATCACCTGTAGTCAAATCACCATTACTGGTAATAGTTACATCTCCTGCATCTCCTAACTCGGAAAAAGAAGATAATTCACCACTTGTTGTCTCAACATTTCCGCTTGTACTTTCGAGGGTAATTTTGCCACCCTGACCACTGCCTTTTGAAGTAGAGTTAATGTTACCTGTGGTCAAATTGTCACTACTGGTAATAGTAACACCTCCAGCATTTCCTGATTCGGAAAAAGAAGATAATTCACCATTTGTTGTCTCAACATTTCCGCTTGTACTTTCGAGAGTAATTTTGCCACCCTGACCGCTACCTTTGGAACGAGAGTCAATATCACCCGTGGTCAAATTGCCATTACTGGTAATAGTCACATCTCCAGCATTTCCTAATTCTGAAAAAGAAGATATGCCGCGATCGCCATTAGTTGTATCAATATTTCCATCTGTACTTTCGAGAGTAATATTACCACCCCGACCATTAACATCTGAACGGGAGTTAATATCACTTATTGTTAAATTGCCACGACTTTTAATAGTTACACTACCACCATTACCAGAAGTGGCAAAGCTATTTATTTCTTCTGTAGTAGTTACTGCACCTTCCATACTTTCAATGCGGATATTACCACTGCTGCGCTGATTTATTTCTGTTTCTGTTAGGGGTGTAATATCACCATTATCTTCAGGGTTACTTGCTTGGGGGTCGCCTGCGGTAGAAAGTATTTTAGCTGTAGTAATTTCACCCTTAGCTTCCAGAGTAATATTACCACCTAAACCTTCTCGAGAAAATGACTCTAACTTAGATCGATCATTAGTTCCTGCGGTAGTATCAATAGTTCCTCCTGCTTTCAGGGTAATATCTCCCCCATTACTACTACCACTCTCGTTTTGAGATGAATCTTCTGAATCTTCCAATTCATCTGTTCCTCGACCTGCAAAAGAAAGGATACTTCCTGTTGTAATATTGCCCTGACTGGTAAGACTCACTGTTCCCGCATCACCCCTACGGGAAGAAGATCTGACTTCAGCAGCACTGGTATCAATATTTCCGGCAAGACTTTTGAGAGTAATATTGCCACCTTGACCATTAGTTGAGCGGGAATCAATATTACCTGTAATCAAATTGCCATTACTTGTGATGGTAACATTTCCAGCATTTCCCTCCTCAGAATCAGCAAATATTCCTGCTACATCTTGGTCTGTTCCCAAGGTTTCAATACTACCACCTGTACTTTCAATACTAATGTTTCCACCCTGACCTCCTTGTGTCTGGGAATCAATATTACCTGTATTAATATTGCCCTGACTTTTGATAGTTACACTTCCAGCATTTCCAGTTTCTGACAGAGAAGCTATGTTACCAAGACTGGTGTCAACATTTCCAGTTGTACTTTCTAGGTTAATATTTCCACCCTTACCATTCAGTGAAGTGGAGTCAATATTACCTGTGGTCAACTTCCCATTATTCTTGATGGTAATGTTTCCTGCATCTCCATTAATAGAAGCAGAAAATATTCCTGCTGTTTCTGTGCCAGTTCCAATAGTATCAATCGTACCACCTATACTTTCAATAGTTATATCTCCACCTTCACCACCACCTGTCCTTGATTCAATACTTTCAGTATTAATATCTCCAAAAGCTTTGATAGTAATATCTCCAGCATTTCCTGCTTCGCCAACAGTATCTATTTCTGCTGTGATAGTTACTGCCCCTTCTTTACTTTCAATAGTAATATCACCACTGTTGCTACTATTTATTTCTGTCTGTATTTTTGTAGGGTTATTATCTACAGAGTTACCTACATCAGGGTCTCCAGCAGTGGAAAAAACTTCCCCCGTAGTAATATCGCCTTTGCTGGTAATGCTGATACTACCTCCACCCCCTAAACGAGAAAATGATTCGATAGTTCCTTTGCTAGTATCAATAAAACCTTCTGCTTTCAGGGTAATATCTCCCCCACTACCGTTTGTATTCTGAGTTTTATTTGAGTCAGTGTTATCTGTCTCGAATGGTGATAAATTTGCTAAGTCTCCCTCTATATCTAATGGATCGCCTGCGGAAGAAAAGATATCTGCTGTTTTGATGTCGCCATTACTGGTAATGCTGACATTTCCCCCATTTCCCCTAACGGAAAAAGATGCTAATTCTTCACTACTGGTATCAACATTACCACCTGTAGTTTTTAGAGTAATATTCCCACCATTACCACTACCATCTGAACGAGAGTCAATATAACCAGTTTTGATATTGCCCTGACTGGTGATGGAAACATTCCCACCATCTCCTTGAGAAGATGCCGAAAATATATTGCCCGCAGTCGTATTAGTTTCACCATCACTATTTATAGTAACATTGCCTCCCCTACCACTACCATTTGAACTAGAGTCAATATGACCAGTTTCGATATTACCCTGACTGGTGATAGAAACATTCCCACCATCTCCTTGAGAAGATGCCGAAAATATATTGCCCGCAGTCGTATTAGTTTCACCATCACTATTTATAGTGACATTCCCTCCTCTATCATTACCCATGGTAGAAGCATTAATATCTCCTATTTGAATATTGCCATCAGCAG
>NZ_JAAHGK010000024.1:0-17385 GCF_010672505.1 Okeania sp. SIO2B9
AGAGGGAAGAAGGAAAAATATCGCTTTGTCTGAGTTTTAAGCTAAGGAAAAAGGAAGAGGGAAGAGGGAAGAGGGAAGAAGGAAAAATATCGCTTTGTCTGAGTTTTAAGCTTTTAATCTATCCTAACTTTTCACCTACCACCTAAAACCTTCTTCAAAAAGAAAAAACAGTGTGTAAGGTACCAGTAAAAATTGTGCCATTACTCTTCTGATTGCTAGAATCAAAAACAACTTGCAAAACAGGAAAAATCTGAATATTATCATTCACGGCATAATTATAAAAAACTGCCAAATTTGTCTGAGTTGAATTACCGAAAAATTGTGGGTATGCGCCTCCCCTTTTCAGGGGATAATAAGCGGTCGTTAGCGCAGCTTCCCGAAGGGTGGGATGGCGTACTTCGGAGCGGGTCTGTAAGAACGGGTCTCCTCGCCATATCCAATCGACCAAGAGAAGAAAAATTTTCATGATTAGTCAATCCTCTTCTTTTCCAGGAGAGGTAATAATTAGGGTTTGCGCTCAAAAGTATTTTAGTAGGGGTAGGAGACAGGAGACAACCCACCCCCAACCCCTCCGGTGGAGGGGAGAAATGGATCGGGAGCGAGGAAGTAGGAGCGGGCGTTTTGTCCCTTGATTGTTCTGCCCAACTATGTGCCTAAAAGACCCTCCTTTTTGAGCGTTTTAGACTGAAACAGGCGCACTTTTTTCGTTCCCAAAAAGGCACTTGTCTTTATATGTCAATGCTTTTATATTTAATCAGCAAGCCCTAATTAATTATTAATTATTAATTGTTGAACAATTTAATTCACAACAAAAGTCTACTCCACTGCTACCCCAAAGCGATCGCCTTGTTGCAAAACATCTAATATCATGTCCAGTTAAATAGTTCTAATTACAGCTCGTAGTAGGGATTTAGCCTTTGAGAAACCTATATTAGGGCTAAAATATCTCATATATAGCAATGTGCGCTGGCATATTTACAAATGACAGGAACTGTCCAATAGCTAAAAGTTTTATCTTATCAGCTTTTTATTCCCCCTTCCGGAGCTGTTGCCTTCCGGAGCTGTTGCCTGCGCACAGCGCTATAGTTTTTCTTCAGTAGTATGGGCTAAATTGGACATATCTACAGCCATGAATTGCCATGGATTAAGATGGTTTTAGAGCCGGAATATAAATATTATCATACCGATTAAACCGGATATACTATTAATAATTTCTGACTACTTCAAAAGTAAAAAACAGTCCGTAATGTACCAGTAAAAATAGTGCCATTACTCTTTTGATTACTAGGGTCAAAAACAAGTTGCAAAACAGGAGAAATCTGAATATTATCGTTCACTGCATAATTATAAAAAACTTCCAAATTGGTCTGAGTTGAATTACCAATGTCATCCACAACAAAAGGCTGTCCAACTGCAACCCCCAAGCGATCGCCTTCTTGCAAAACATCTAATCCAGAAATACCTGCCATCCAATAGTTCGGATTAATATCTCCAAAATCTGTATCGTCATAGCTACTGTACCCATAGCGACCAAAAACAGCAAACTTGCTAGAAAAACCCCACTCAAAATTCACCCCCACTGCATCAAAATTGCGAGCAAAAACTTTTCCTCCACTGTAAAGCAAACGTAGACTAAATCTAGACGAAGGATTATATTCAAATTCCACCATTCCTTGATGAAAACCAAATAGACCCCTGGACCCCCTGCCATCAGAATAGAGTAGTGATGTAAACACAGAAACTGGCAACGGACCTTGACCGTTTTGGGAAGGGTTAGCTGAGTCTGGGGCAATGTATAAAGCACGAAGATTGAAAGCACTGCCACCAGGATTCCATTCTAATATTGCTCCACCACCAATGCCATTAACAGGAAATGCAACGTAGTTATAAACTAGGTTTTCTGTGGAAAAGTCGCGAAAACTTAAATCAGCGTAACTATTATTATCTATATAATCCAATGCTTCTATTAACGGTCCGATAGATAGAGACAAATTTTCCACGACCTGAAAACTGTAGAAAGCTCTCCCAATACCAAAATTGTCATCTCCTGGGGGGCGTTTGGAGAAATCTAGAATACTACCAAAGTTGGGCTCGAGTATAGCTGTAGCGTTATCAATAAAACCATTACTACCTGTATCAACCCGTAGTTTTAATAAGTCTGTACCTCGGAAACTGGTATCAAAATCGAAAACTACTCGATATAGAAACGTAGCTTGAGGATTTTCGTCTGCAAGCTCTATTCCATTGGGGTCAATGAGGCGATCGCCATCAAACCCACCAGCATTCACTGCAAAAATTGTCTGACCGTTTAATTTGGTGGTAGTGGAAAACTGTTGCGCTTCTAAAGCATCTACTCGATTTTCTAAACCTTCAGTGCGTGCTTTCAGATTAGCTATTTCTACCTGAAAATCTTGTATAAGTCTTTCGATAACTATCAGGTCGTCTTGTTGAATTAATTCTGCTTGACTTTCTGCCAGGAAACTTTCAATGGTTTGCCAACAAGCATTTACAGCGGCTGCAAATTCATATCTGGTGATGGCGCGGTTGCCTCGGTAAGTATTGTCAGGATAACCAGAGAGACAGTCGTAGCGATCGCGTAAACTTATTAATGCTTCATAAGCCCAGTCGGAGGGTAAAATATCATCTAGTTGGTAAACAGGTATTTGTTGAGTAATAGGGTCATTAGACTTAGAATTACTAAATTCTTCAGCATACTTTTGAATTTCTCCCATCAGCTCCTGTTTTTCTTCTGTTGCCAGAGTAGGGCGAGTGCTTAAACATGATAAATTGATTAAAATCAAGCTAATAACGATACATATTTTACGATTATGATTTTTTTTATCAATACCATGAATTTCAAATATTTGCAAAACATTTCTCCCTAAAAGTAGTCTATTGTGATGTCAGATTTTATCATTAATACGAGACAATTTAGTCTTGGGAGGTGGGATGAATTAGGAAAAAATCTTGTTGGAATTAACAATTTAGACGCTGTTGGCAAACAAAATATTTAGGTAGTCCTGCATGGGTTTTGGTGAAGATATATATTTTTTAATTTCTCCCATACTCCCCTCCACGGTCGGGGTTAGGGGTGGGTCCCCATCTCCCCACACTCTCTCTACCATTACTATGCACCACCACCAATATTTAGTAGGGTGTGTGACGGTACGCTTACCATTTTTGGAATAATGATAGAACTCCGTTCCGCTTCGCGATCGGTTTGATATCATGTCCGCTGGGGCGCGTTCGTGTAAACCCAAAGGTGAATATCTACAGGAAATTTAAGTTTTTTTCTTGCTCTTAAGTATTCTTGCCTGTTCCCTGTTCCCAGTTAAGTGTTCCCTACCCTTGCTATACAATACCGATGCTACCGGACATGATATTACACCTCACGCACCTCATACTTTAGGAGGCGTGGGTTACATTTCATTAACGCACCCTACGCGATCTAATATTTATTTGATATCAAATCCGTTTAATTGGACATAAAAAAAATCTTCAATCGTCATAACTACCCTCATCTTTGTAATTCTTTCTCCTCCTGAGGACTGTCTCCTGACTCCTGAGGACTCCTAACTTAACCATTCTATGGCTGTTTAACCGGATTTGATATGACTTCTGCCTTCTTCCTTCTTCCTTCTTCCTTCCCTTTGCAATTATTTCAAACGTATGTTTTAATTAAAATAAATCAAACGATTGTTTTAAATGTCCATTTGAATCTAACTTAAAGGAGCAGTCAGCAGTCAGCTTTGCGAATTTGCGGAGCATTCCGGTACAGAAATGCTAAAAGCTGATAGGCTATTTAACAAAAATTTTATAATCTCTACTTAAGCTAAATTTTAAAGCAATGAAAGAGAATAATTTGCTAGACTCTAAACCCCATAAAATTAATGGCAAAGTGGAAATCTTAACTGAAAAGATGGAAACTTTACCAATTCAGTCAGAAGTCACTAATTTCAAACCTAAAGTCAAGGATAGAAAATTTCTTCGCGTTGGTCTCGTGTTGGTGACTCTAGGAATAGCTTTTGGCGGTCTAAAATTTATTCAGGAGCGGAATATTTCTGCCAAACCAAACTTAGAAACCACTCTTCCCAATATCCTATCCGTTCAAGCTATCCCAATTAAATTAGTAAACTCCTATTCCGTTTCCCAGAGTTACACAGGAATTGTAGAAGCCAAAAGAACCAGTGAATTAGGTTTTGAACAATCTGGTTTACTCACATCTATATATATAGAAGAAGGAGAAGAAGTAACTAAAGGAACAGCGATCGCTCAACTCGACACTAGCCAAACAAAAGCTCAAAAAGCAGTATTAATAGCACAGAAAGATAGAGCGATCGCCACACTGAAAGAACTAGAAAATGGAGCAAGGCCAGAAGTAATTGCAGCGACCCGTGCATCCCTACTCCAAGAACAAGCAAAATTACAGGAGTTGCAAACTGGACCGAGACCAGAAGTAATAGCAGCGACTCGCGCATCCCTACTCCAAGAACAAGCAAAATTACAGGAGTTGCAAACTGGACCGAGACCAGAAGTAATAGCAGCGACTCGCGCATCCCTACTCCAAGAACAAGCAAAATTACAGGAATTGCAAACTGGAGCGCGTATTGAAGATATAAAAGTTGCTCGTTCGGGAGTTTTGGACTTAGAAGAACAATTAAATCTCGCTCGCCTTCAGGAGAAACGACGTGAAGAACTTTATACCGAAGGAGCAATTTCTCAAGAACAGTTTGACGAAGCTTCAACCCAAGCAGATACTTTACAAGCAAGACTGGAGCAAGCAAAGAGCGAACTAGAGAAACTGGAAACAGGAACTCGCAGGGAACAAGTAGAAGCTCAACAAGCGCGGGTACGTCAAGCGCAAAGTCAGTTAGACGAACTGATTGCCGGAACTCGCAGCGAACAAATAGAAGCTCAACGAGCTAGGGTAGGTCAGGCGCAAAGTCAGTTAGACGAACTGATTGCTGGAACTCGTAGCGAACAAATAGAAGCTCAACGAGCTAGGGTAGGTCAGGTGCAAAGTCAGTTAGACGAACTGATTGCTGGAACTCGCAGGGAACAAATAGAAGCTCAACAAGCAGAAATTAGACGTTTCGAGGCACAAATTTCTGAAATTGATGTTGTTCTGAGAAAGAGTACTCTATTTGCACCTTTTTCCGGTATTGTTTCAGTCCGACATTTAGATGAAGGAGTTGTGGTTAATGCTGGTCAGAGTGTTGTGCGTTTGGTTGAGGGTGGTGAAAGGAAGGTTAGGGTTGGGGTGCCACCAGGGAAGACTTCCAGTCTGAGAGTTGGTAGTCAGCAGGAAGTTAGGGTGGGAGAGAGAATTTATAGTGCAAGAGTGCTGTCGATATTACCAGAAGTAGATTCTATGACTCGGACGCAAACTGTGATTTTGGCACTACCTCAAGCTATTGCTCCTGGTACTGTTGTTCGTCTGGGATTAAATCAGACTCATGAGATGGAAGGATATTGGTTGCCTACTTCTGCTTTAGTTTGGGGAGAGCGGGGGTTGTTGGCAAGTTATGCTCTTGTACCCCCTTCGCAGTCAGATTTGAATTTACCTGCGGGAACTTATCAGACTGAAAAACGAATGGTTGAGGTGTTGCATACGGAGGGAGACCGGAGTTTGGTGCGTGGGGTATTGCAACCGGGAGATTTGATTGTGACTAATGGAACTAATCAATTGGCGCCTGGGCAGTTTGTGAAGTCAGAAGTTAGAAGTCAGGAGTCAGAAGTTAGATGAAGTTTAGGTAACTTTGTAGGTTGGGTTGACATCCGGAAACCCCACAAAAAGATAGTCCTGTTCGCATAATGGTATACAGCAAAAAAGAATACCTAGCATGGGAGTATCTTGCTCCCACTGTTGTGGTCACAAATATTGCTGGACAATTCACGACCATTACAATGCACCAACACAAAGAGTTAGAATTGTTGGGTTGCGCTCCGACGCTTAACCCAACCTACTGGATACTATCAAAATATTTAGCTACTTTGTAGGTTGGGTTGACATCCGGAAACCCCACAAAAAGATAGTCCTGTTCGCATAATGGTATACAGCAAAAAAGAATACCTAGCATGGGAGTATCTTGCTCCCACTGTTGTGGTCACAAATATTGCTGGACAATTCACGACCATTACAATGCACCAACACAAAGAGTTAGAATTGTTGGGTTGCGCTCCGACGCTTAACCCAACCTACTGGATACTGCATATCTTTCTTGAAACAGGAAGTATATTAATATGAAGTTTTCTAATTGCTTAGAAAGGGATAATATCTATGGTTTCTCCGGTACGATGGTTGTCTATTCTCACTATTAATAGTCTGATATTATTTAGTGTGAGTTTCCCTCTCCTAATGTTGCCAAGTATTGTGAATAAGGGAGAAGTTGCTGCTCAAACCAACCCTGATGCTGAAGCAGAAAAAGTCTTTGATGAAGTAATGAAACTGTATAAGCAAGGTACAGCAGAATCTCGGAAGCAAGCCATCGCTAAATGGGAAGAAGCGCTATTACTATTTAGGAAAATAGGTAACTTGAGGAGGGAAGCAGTTACACTCGTTTGGATCGGTTATGTCTACGATAGCTTAGGAGAAAAACAAACAGCACTCAATTACTTAAATCAAGCATTACCTATATATCAGCAAGTAGGCGATCGCCGTGGGGAAGCAATCACTCTCAATAATATTGGGTATATCTACGATAGCTTAGGAGAACAACAAACAGCTCTTAATTACTTAAATCAAGCATTACCTATAAGACGGCAAGTAGGCGATCTCCGTGGGGAAGCAAGCACTCTCAATAATATTGGCCTTGTCTACAATAGCTTAGGAGAAAAACAAACAGCTCTTAATTACTTAAATCAAGCATTACCTATAAAACGACAAGTAGACGATCTCCGTGGGGAAGCAACCACTCTTACAAGTATTGGCAGTGTCTACGATAGCTTAGGAGAAAAACAAAAAGCTTTTAATTACTTAAATCAAGCATTGCCTATATATCAGCAAGTAGGTGATCACCGTGGGAAAGCAACCACTCTCATAAGTATTGGCAGTGTCTACAATAGCTTAGGAGAAAAACAAACAGCACTTAATTACTTAAATCAAGCATTACCTATATATCAGCAAGTAGGCGATCGCCGTGGGGAAGCAAGCACTCTCAATAATATTGGCCTTGTCTACAATAGCTTAGGAGAAAAACAAACAGCTTTTAATTACTTAAATCAAGCATTACCTATAAGACGGCAAGTAGGCGATCAGGATGGGGAAGCAAGGACTCTCAATAATCTTGGCCTTGCCTACAATAGCTTAGGAGAAAAACAAACAGCACTTAATTACTTAAATCAAGCATTACCTATAAGACGGCAAGTAGGCGATCGGGATGGGGAAGCAGGCACTCTTTTTAATATCGCTTGGCTCAAACGAGACCAAGGCAAACTCACTGAAAGTCTAACTTTCATAGAAAAATCCCTAGAAATAATTGAAGACCTCCGTACCAAAATTGCTAGTGTTGAACTCCGCGCCTCCTACTTCGCCACCGTCCAGGATAGATATGAATTCTACATCGACTTACTCATGGAACTCCACAAACAAAATCCAAACCAAGGTCACGATGCTAAAGCCTTTTACGCCAGTGAACGCAGTCGCGCCCGTGCTTTCCTCGAACTCCTCAACGAAGCTAGTGTCAATATCCGCCAAGGAATAGATCCCAAACTAGCAATGGCAGAAACAGAGCTGCAACAACAACTCAATGCCATCGAAACCCAACGCATCAAACTCCTTAGTGGAGAATACACCTGCGAACAAAAAGCCAACATCGAACAAACAAGAGACCAACTCATAGATGAATACAACCAGTTACGCATCAAAATTCGTACCACCAGCCCAAATTATGCAGCTCTAACTGAACCTCAACCCCTCACTCTCAAGGAAGTTCAACAACAAGTATTAGATGACAACACCTTACTTCTACAATATTCCCTGGGTGAAGAAAGCAGCTATTTATGGGCAGTCACCAAAGATAGCATCCACAGTTATCAACTTCCTCCCCAAGCAAAAATCAAAAATGCTGCTATAGAGTTGATGGTGAGAATAACAAGTCCACGAGAACGCAACGACATAGCAAAAGTTGATAGTGCTGCCGATGAGCTGACAGAAATTCTGATCAAACCAGTTACCGATAAATTAAACAAAAAACGTTTATTAATAGTTGCCGATCGCTTCTTACAAGAAATTCCTTTTTCCGTCTTATCAATACCAAATACCGATCAAGAAAGTGATGGTTATCAACCTTTAATAGTTAACCACGAAATAGTAAATCTCCCTTCAGTTACTACTATTGCAAATATCCGCAATAGTACAAAATCTCGGAAACTTGCCCCGAAGAAAGTGGCTATTATTGCCGACCCAGTATTTAGCCCTGATGATGCTAGGTTTACAGGTAAAACTACCACAATATCTACAGCAGAATCTCGGAGTCGAGCTTTCCCCCTAGAGGCACAACAATTAGATAGGGCTGCTAGAGATGTTGGTATTAGATGGGATAGACTTCCAGGTACTCGCACTGAAGCAGAAGCAATTATGGCTTTAATACCAGAGTCGGAACGCACTCAAGCTTTTGATTTTCAGGCCAACAGAGAAATAGCAACCAGTCAGGAATTAGCCCAATATCAGATTGTACATTTTGCCACTCACGGTTTTGCTAACGGTAAGCAACCAGAATTGTCAGGGGTTGTCATGTCGTTAGTGGATAAAAACGGCAACTGGCAAAACGGTTTCCTCCGACTGAATGATATTTTTAATCTTAACTTACCAGCAGAATTAGTAGTATTGAGTGCGTGTCAAACAGCTTTAGGGAAGGATATTAAAGGAGAAGGTTTGGTAGGTTTGACAAAGATATTCATGTATGCAGGGGCAAAACGGGTAGTAGGTTCGTTGTGGGTTGTTGATGATTCTAGAACAGCAGATTTAATGTCGCAGTTTTATCAAGGAATGTTAGACCAGAGATTATCACCTGTGGAGGCATTGCGGGCAGCTCAATTGCAGATGTTAGAGACTGAGATAAGTCCTTATTATTGGGGAGCATTTACGTTGCAGGGGGAATATGATTCAAGATAGTTTAGAACTGATACAGCAAATTCCATCAGGCGAGAGGTACGCCACTCCTCCCTAGCTGTAATATCATCTCCAGATAATTAGTGATGAAAATACTTCTGTCTCCTGTCTCCTGTCTCCTGTCTCCTGACTCCTCCCTAAGTGATGAAAATACTTCTTTCTCCTGTCTCCTGTCTCCTGTCTCCTGTCTCCTGTCTCCTGTCTCCTGTCTCCTGTCTCCTGTCTCCTGACTCCTGTCTCCTGTCTCCTGACTCCTCCCTATTTATAACTGATAACTGAAAATGACTACTTTATTTTATCGAAACTTTAGATTATTAATCCTGGCAATATTGGTAATTCTCACCTGGGGAATTTCAGCTTTTTTCACATTGCCACGACTTGAAGACCCTGAATTAGTTTCTCGTCAAGCGTTTGTCACAACTTTTTTACCTGGAGCTGATGCTGAACGAGTAGAGGCGTTAGTTACGGAAAAAATAGAGGAAGAATTATCTGAAATTGAGGAAATTAAAACCTACGAATCAGACTCTAGAGCGGGTAGTTCGATTATCGATATTGAACTGTTAGACTCCGTTGAAGAGGCAGATGCTGATGCGGTTTGGTTAAGAATTAGAGAGCGATTAAATAGAGCTGCTCCTGAATTACCTGTGGGTGCGAGTCCACCACGACTAGAGGAGGTAGAAGTTAAGGCTTATGCTTTGATTGCAGCTTTAATTTGGGAACAAGATAGCGAACCGAATTATGCAATTATTAACCGTTTATCTGAACTGTTGAAAGATGAATTTTTGGGATTATCGGGTACAGAAAAGGTTGATATTTTTGGCAAGCAAAATGAAGAAATTATCGTAGAAATTGACCAGGTTCAGTTAGCTAGTATTGGGTTAACACCTCAACAATTATCAACGCAAATTCAACAGAGCGATGCTAAGGTTTCAGCAGGTATAATGCGCAGTCAAAATAATGATTTACTATTAGAAATAGAATCAGATTTAGATTCTTTAGAAAGGATTCGGAGTATTCCAATTAATTTTAGCGAACAAGGACAATTTGCTCTCCTTGGCGACATTGCTGAGGTGAGGAAAACTATTATTAAACCGCCCAGAGAATTAACATTAATTAATGGTCGTCCTGCTGCTGCATTAGGGGTATTTGTCGAATCAGATTATCAAATAGACCTTTGGGCAAAAACAGCAGAAACAGAAATTGATAAATTCCGCGAACAACTAGGCAAAGGTCTGAAACTAGAGATGATTTTTAATCAAAGTAATTATATTGAAAATCGTCTAGATAGTCTGATTTTAAATTTGTTTATTAGTGGCTTTCTAGTATTTGCAATTACAGTCTTTTTAATGGGTTGGAAATCTGCAATTGTTGTTGGTTTAGCCCTACCTCTATCAACTTGTATGGTGTTAGGTTCGATGGGATTGTTAGATATACCTCTACATCAAATGTCAATAACTGGAATAATTGTAGCTTTAGGGCTATTAATTGATACAGCAATTATTGTGGTTGATGAAGTTAGTCAAGGTATAGCTTCAGGTCTAAAATCAGAAGTAGCAATTACTAAAGCAATTCATCATTTATTTATGCCTTTAATGGCATCAACTTTAACTACAGCTCTGGCGTTTTTACCAATTGCAATTATGCCTGGTCCTTCTGGAGAATTTGTTGGTAGTATTGGTATTAGTGTGATTTTAGCTGTTCTTTATTCACTATTAATATCAATTACAATCAGTTCAGCAATAACAGCAAAATTATACCACAATCCAGACCGTAATTCCTGGCAAAAAACTAAACAGCCATGGTGGAAAACGGGATTTTCAAATTCTTATTTAACTCAAATTTATCAACTAAGTTTACGCAGTGTATATAGTTCTCCTTTGTTAGGAATATTATTAGGTTTAATTTTGCCAATAACTGGTATAGTTCAGCTAGGAACTCTGCCCCAACAATTCTTTCCTCAAGTAGATAGAGACCAAGTACAAATTGAATTAGAATTGCCGGCTCTCACCTCAATTGAAAAAACAAGAAATACTGCTCTACAAGTCCGAGAGCTAATTTTAAAGCACCCAGAAATTGATGAATTACAGTGGTTTTTAGCCCGTAGTTCGCCCAGGTATTACTACAACTTAAAAGCAGGTAAAGAACGGTATCTCAATTATGCTCAAGGATTTTTGCAGCTAAATACGATCGCTAAACCAGAATTAGTTAACAGAATTCAAGCAGAAGTTGATAGCGCATTTCCTAAAGCTCAAATTTTAGTGCGACTATTGGAACAGGGACCTCCTTTTGATGCACCAGTGGAACTACGAATTTATGGTCCCAACTTAAACCGTCTACAACAAATAGGAGAACAAGCAAGAGCGCTATTAGCTCAAACTCCGAAAGTAACTCATACCCGCAGCACCTTAAACGATGTTCGACCTCAACTAAAACTGTTAGTGGATGAAGAAGAGATTCGTTTAGCAGGACTAGATCGCGCTACTGTTTCGGAACAGTTAGATACTTTACTAGAGGGAAATTTAGGAGGTTCTATCCTCGAAGGTGTTGAAGAATTACCAGTGCGGGTGCGAGTATCAAATACTCAAAGAGGAGACTTTAACCAAATTAAATCCCTAGATTTACAACCGACTGGTTCCAGTCTCAATCAAAATCGCCTGAATGCAACTGACACAATACCTCTATCAGCTTTAGCAGAAGTAGAATTAGAACCACAATTTTCAGTCATTAAAAGGCGTAACGGTAGAAGAGTAAACTCAATTCAAGGTTTTCTCGCTGCTGGGGTTTTACCTTCAGAAATTTTCACAAAATGGCAGCAAAAGTTAAATGATGCAGATTTTGAAATACCATCTGGGTACTGGTCTGAAATTGCTGGAGAGGCAGAACAACAAGGCAATGCTCAAGGAAATCTTTTCTCAACTCTCCCAGTTATATTAGTATTGTCAGCCTCAATTTTGGTGTTATCCTTAAATTCATTCCGAGCAGCTTCCATAATTGGTTTAGTTGCTATTTGTGCTGTAGGATTAGGATTTTTTAGTTTATGGTTATTTGGCTATCCCTTTGGGTTTATGAGTCTGATCGGCACATTTGGTTTAGTGGGAATTGCCATTAACGACTCAGTTGTAGTTATGGCTGCCATCCTGGAAGACCCAGAAGCATCTCAAGGCAACCGTCGAGCTACCCGAAAAGTAGTCCTACGTTCCACTCGTCATGTAATTGCTACAACCTTAACTACAATGATTGGGTTTGTGCCCTTATTGTTAGGAGGCGGTAGTTTTTGGCCTCCTCTAGCTATAGCGATCGCTGGTGGTGTTGGCGGTTCAACGTTGGTAGCTCTTTATCTTGTTCCCTGTTCGTATTTACTTCTGGCGAATTTTGGTAGAAGTAATACCAATTCCCCAAAATAATGCTATACTTCATAAAAACTTCAGTAGACATCTCCAGAAAAGAGGGAACAGGGAACAGAGAAGAATAATTAATAATTTCTGGATAAGAATTGATTTTATTTTTAATTTTTGGAGATGTCTAGTTATATAAAATCCGGTTAAATAACCTCACAATCAATAGACCTAGAAAAGAGAGAGTAGAGAGTAGGAAGCAGGGGTTAAGGATAAATAATTGATAATTTATGTAGAATAATTGATTTTATTTTTTATTATTGTCTAATAGTTTAAAATCCTGATTATGACGTTATTGGATCTATGTGCAATTAGGCGGATTTGGTATTATTAAGTAATAATAATGGTTCAGTGATTTTTGCAACGATTCTCGGCACTAAAACAAGATATCTTATGTCTTTGAACCATACTCACTACTCCGTACTTTCAAGGATATGTAGCAATAATTTTTAGATTTGCTATAATAAGGAGTACTGTGGGAAGTGTAGAAAATGTGGGGACATTGGGAATTTTTGGGAAATAGCGGGTGCAAGATGCTCCATAGATTTTGTTGAGAGCAGAAAAACCGATCACTGATAACTTATAACTGAAATGGCTACCTTATTTTATCGGAACTTGCGATTATTAATACTAACCATACTAATTATTGTGGTCTGGGGAGTATCATCTTTTTTAACATTGCCACGACTTGAAGACCCACAATTAACTTCCCGCGTTGCAGTCATTACAACTTTTTGGCCGGGAGCAGATGCAGAACAAATAGAAACATTAATCACAGAAAAAATAGAAACAGAACTATCTGAAATTGAAGAAATTAGAATGACAATTTCAACTTCTAAGGTAGGAACTTCAACTATTAGTATTGAATTATTAGATTCAGTTAAAAAAACAAACGCCGATACAGTTTGGTTAAGAATTAGAGACCGATTAAATCAAGTTACAACTCAACTACCTATTGGTGCAAGTAAACCACAATTAGAAGAACTTAAAATTAAAGCTTATGCCATGATTGCTGCTTTAACTTGGGAACAAGATACAAAGCCAAATTATGCACTTCTTAGTCGTTTATCTGAATTATTAAAAGATAAATTATTAGCATTACCAGGAACAGAAAAAATCGCCACAATTGGTAATCCTCAAGAAGAAATATTAGTAGAGATTGATGCAGCTCAGTTAGCTAGTATTGGTCTCACACCCCAACAATTATCAGCCCAAATTAAACAAAGTGATGCTAAAGTTTCTTCCGGTCAATTTCGTAGCAAAAATAATGATTTACTTCTAGAAGTTGATGCAGATTTAGATTCCCTAGAGCGGATTATAAATATTCCAATTAGCTTTAGTAAACAAGGGCAATTCACTCTACTTGGCGACATTGCTGAAGTCAGAAAAACAATTGCTGAACCAGCAAATGAACTAGCATTAATTAATGGTCTTCCGGCTTCTACTTTAGCTATATTTGTAGAATCAAATTATCAAATAGACCTTTGGGCAAAATCGGCAGAAGCAGCCATAGAAAAATTCCGGCAAGAGCTTGGTCAAGGTCTAAAACTTGAGATAATTTTTAATCAAAATAATTATATTCAAGCTCGTTTCAAAAGTCTGATGTTAAATCTGTTAATGAGTGGGATACTGATATTTGGAATTACATTATTTTTAATGGGTTGGAAATCTGCAACTGTTGTGAGTTTAGCATTACCCTTATCAAGTTGTATGGTTTTAGGGATAATGAAGCTTCTGAATGTTTCTGTAAATCAAATCTCAATAGTTGGATTAATTGTAGCTTTAGGATTATTGATTGATACAGCAATTATTGTTGTTGATAGAATTACTAAAAATATGGTTTCTGGATTGAGCGCTGAAACTGCTATAAATAATGCAGTTAATCATTTATTCCTGCCATTAACTGCATCAACTTTAACTACAGCTATAGCATTTTTACCAATTGTTTTAATGCCTGGTTACGGTGGAGAATTTGTTGGTGGTCTTGGCATTAGTGTGATTTTAGCTGTTATTTCTTCTTTAATATTTTCTCTAACTATAGGTTCTGGTTTAGCAGGCAAACTATATCATTATTATTCGCATTATATTCAACGAAAATGGTGGCAAACTGGGTTTGTAAATTCATCTTTAAATCAACTTTACAAAGTCAGTCTAAGAAGTGTATTTAGCAGTCCATGGTTAGGAATATTATTAAGTTTAATTTTACCGATAACTGGTTTCATTCAAGTTAGCAGTCTCCCCCGACAATTCTTTCCTCTAGCAGAAAGAAATCAACTACAAATAGAATTAGAACTACCTGGTCTAAGCTCCATTGAAAAAACTAAAAATACAGCTATAGAAGTCAGAAACATAATGTTAAAACATCCAGAAATTGAAGAAATACAGTGGTTTTTAGGACGTAGTTCTCCTCGGTATTACTATAACTTAGCATCAGGTAGACAAGACCCAAATTATGCTCAAGGAATTTTACAGTTAAATTTAATTGCTAAACCAGAATTTGTTAATGCACTCCAAGCAGAAGTTGATACCGCATTTCCTGAAGCTCAAGTTTTGATTCGACAATTAGAACAAGGACCTCCTTTTGACGCACCAGTAGAAATGAGAATTTATGGTCCTAACTTAAATCGTCTACAAGAATTAGGAGAACAAGCAAGAAATATCTTAGTTCAAATTCCTAACGTAACTCACACCCGCGACACTTTAAGCGAAATTCGACCCCAACTACAACTACAAGTGAATGAGGAAGAAGTTCGTTTAGCAGGATTAGATCGTGCTACTGTTTCACAACAGTTGGATATGTTACTGGAGGGAAATTTAGGAGGGTCAATAATTGAAGAGACGGAAGAATTACCAGTGCGGGTGCGAGTATCGAATGCTCAACGGGGAGACATTAGTCAAATTACATCTCTAGACTTACAACCGACTGGTTCCAGTCTCAATCAAAACCGATTTAGTGCAACTGATACAATACCCCTTTCAGCTTTAGCAAAAGTAGAATTAAAGCCAGAATTTTCTCTTATTAAAAGACATAATGGCAGACGGATAAATTCAATTCAAGGTTTTGTTGCTGCCGGGGTTTTACCTTCTCAAGTTTTGCAGGAGTGGCAACAAAAGTTGAATGATTCAAACTTTGAGTTACCATCCGGGTATTGGTTGCAAGTTGCTGGAGAGTCAGAAAAACAAGGCGAAACTGAAGCAAATTTGTTTGCTACAGTACCTTTAGTGTTGTTGTTAGCAACTTCAATTTTAGTTTTATCCTTAAATTCCTTCCGAGCAACTGCCATTATTGGGGGAGTCGCCATTTGTGCCATTGGTTTAGGATTTTTCAGTTTATGGTTATTTGGTTATCCCTTTGGTTTTATGAGTCTGATCGGAACATTTGGTTTAGTGGGAGTTGCCATTAATGATTCAGTAGTAGTTTTAGCTGCTATCCTGGAAGATCCCAAAGCATCTACAGGCAACCGTCGAGCTATGCGTCAAGTTGTTATGTGTTCCACTCGTCATGTGGTTGCGACAACTTTAACCACAATGATCGGGTTTGTTCCTTTGTTAGTACAAGGTGGTGACTTTTGGCCTCCTTTGGCGATAGCGATCGCCGGTGGTGTTGGTGGTGCAACGCTCGTTGCTCTCTACCTTGTTCCCTGTTCGTATTTATTGATGGCTAATTTTGAGACTTTAGGGAGTAGGGATTAGGGGAGTAGGGGAGCGGGGGAGCGGGGGAGTGAGGTAGCGGGGGAGTAGGGAAAAAAAGATTAATCTTAAAACTGTACCTCTAATTCTGACTCCTGTTTGCGGAGCATTCCGTCGGCAATTCTGTTTGCGGAGCATTCCGTAGGAAATTCTTACGAAATACCCTAGCTATTTGTAGCAAACATTTATCAAATTGGTATTAGATATTTATATCTATCGTTTTTCCCTTTTTTTCAATATTTATCCCCTCTTCCTTCTTCCTTCTTCCTTCTTCCTTCTTCTTTCCTGACTCCTGACTCCTGACTCCTGACTCCTAATTATTTAGCACATTAATAATCTCTTCTGGGTCGAGACGTTGTGTATAATCTGGGTTAACAAAAGCATGAATAATTGTACCATCTGAGGCAACTACATAAGTGGCAGGAATTGGTAATTCAAAACTTTCATCACCGTTGTAAGCTGGTAAGTCAATGCCAAAACTTTGATATATTGGGCGTAATTCTTCGGGAAGTTGAAATACTAAACCAAATTCTTTAGCAACTTGATTTCCCCTATCGCTTAAGACTTCAAAAGTTAATTCGTTTTTCTCTGTTGTGGAAAGAGAGTTGTCTGGCGTTTCTGGAGAAATTGCGATTAATTTTGCTCCTAATTCTGTGATTTGTGGCAAATACTTTTGTAAACCTCTTAATTCCATATTGCAATAAGGACACCATCCGCCACGATAAAAGGAAATTACTACAGGACTTTCTACAAGTAATGAATTTAATTCTACTATTTTACCTACTGCATTTGGCAAGCTAAAGTTAGGAACTTTTTCCCCTACTTTTAAGCTATTGTCAACAATATCGGAGTTAGCTAAATCAACTACCGCTTTATTCATTTTTTCCTTTGCATCTTCTGGTAGTTGGGCTTGTATTTCAGCTTGGAGTTGTTGTAAGTTTTTGGTTAATTCCATGGGATTTTCTCCTATTATTTAGAATGATTGTTCCAATTAAGGCAAAAAAAATTGGCGTTGGTAAATTAGGGTATGATATTAATCTTAATTACTGAGGAGTCAGGTAGTAAGGATTCAGGTATGCAAAATAGGAATAAGAGAAAGAGTTGATGAGGGATCGCCTACAACGCTGTCCACTAGAGACTGTTCAAAGAATTCAATCACAGAACGCCCCTGGCGACGACAGGTTTGTA
>NZ_JAAHGK010000240.1:0-7266 GCF_010672505.1 Okeania sp. SIO2B9
TGTATAAGAAATAAAATGTATGACATACTCACGGGTAAACATTGGCAAACAACGAATATATCTTATGGTTTCGGACCACTTGTGCCACTTGAAACTCAGCAGTTGTTTAGAACAGTAGCTGAGGATATCACTAACAATTCTCGTCTAACGTTAACTGAGCAAGCAAACCCAGATATTCTTATTGGTATCGGTGAAACATTGGGGCACTTGGCGCTTGCCTACTTCCCTGGCGATCGACCAATAGATGGGGACATCATTTTGAATGCAGATTTCACTAGCCAACCTACTTCGTATCAATCTACTGTTGCTTACCATGAGATAGGACACGCATTAGGATTGAATCACGAGAACACAAGAACGGATTCAGTAATGACCACAAACTTAGCTGGAACTAGCGTAGAAAGAATCTTAAGCAGGTTTACTCCCTACGATTGGTGGGCGATAGAGACCACCTACTATTTAATCAAGTAACTTTTTCTACTTGAAGACTACTGCTTCATAAGACTAAAACAATCGAAAGCACTTTTCTTCTACTACAGTTTTGTCCTCTGTGGCGGGCAATTTTTGACATATTTGCAAACTCCTTTTAGTAATGCTGGACTATCATAACAACACTTGAATTAAAAGTCAATGAAATGGTATCAAAGGAATTTGGCAAAGAGGTTAGAAAACTTAGGGAAGAGGCCAACCTCTCCCAAAAAGAGCTAGCAGATAAAATAGGAGTTAGTGCTTCTTACTTGTGCAAAATAGAAAAGGGCGTTTCTCCATACTTCCCGAGCAGTAAAGTGGTAAAAAATCTGTCAGAGTTGTTAGAAGTTGAAAAAAACTTTTTGATGTCGTTTAGCAACAAAATCTCTGAGGAAGTACGCGAAGATTACATTTACTTGGTCAAGAAATATCCAGAGACAACTAATCTGTTGAAAAAGATGGTAGAAGATTCTAGGTTTGCTGAGGAAGTTATTGCCAAGATAAAAATGGAATATTTACTTTAACAAGTGGCTACCGCCTTAGAGTACGGTGTTTTTGAAGATAACTATGCGAAGGATATTGTTCACTGGTCCGAGAAAATTGACAGTACCACAGAGAGAGAAGGTCTGGGAAACTGCTAAAAGGTATTTTCCTGAAAATTTTGGAGAAAACTGTCTATGGGTACTAGGAGACGCTCCTGGAGTTGATACTATATTAGGAGAATTAGCGCGGAAAAACGATTGCCATTATCTAAGGCTCAATGTAAGGCAGGAACTGCAAGCAGATATCAGAACAAGGAATTGGGCTTATGCAGAACGCTCTCAGCGAATGGTAAACACGCTATCGTCTGGAGATATTGCAGTAGGCTTTCCTAACAAACCTTGTCCTAACAATTGCACTCCTAAATCTCCTTGGAGCGGTGGAGGCAGTGGCACATGGGGTACGCTTGCTGCCAGCAAAGCAGTCAACGGAGTAGAGGTTTTTGCTTACCCAATAGTAAACGTGCCCTTGCCTAGTTGGTTGCAGTGTAAGCAACTCAGCTTGTTCTAGAAATTACCTTTAAGGTGTAGGCAAAAACTAAAGGCTTATCCTAAACTACTCATCACAAAACACAGGTAAGCTAACCTCTCTAGCTTGCCTGATTTTTTCAACTTTGAGTGGCTACTGCCATTGATTATGGTGTACTAAAAGGAAAACAATTATGGGATACACTCATTATCTTGAAAGACCTCCAGAGTTTCAGAATTTTGGAGCGATCGCCTTAGCTACCAAGCTATGCTGCGAAGCGGTAAGAAAGCTAGGCATAGATATTGTTGGCGGGCACGGAGAACCTGACTCAGAGCCAGAGTTTGGCTATGACAGGATTTGGTTCAATGGCTCATCTAAGCAAAAACCAGGGCAGTGGACTGCTGAAGGAGACTTCGGCATAGTGTGGCCGAGCAATAAGAGCAAACCAATGCCATCCTCCGATACAGTTGTTTCTGGACAATGGTTTGGTGGCGCTGAATTAGAGAAACGTATCGCTCCTAACGGCGACGGTAGCTATGAAACACTGAACATTTCCAGAGTCTATAAGGCCAATGAATGGTCTAAGAAAGACGAAAACGGTAATTACTTTGACTTCTGTAAGACTGCTTATCGCCCATACGATGTATTAGTGATGTGCGCATACCTAGTGGCAAAGTATTACGACAACCGTTGCGTAATTGGTAGCGATGGTCAAGCTAGCGAATGGAAGATAGCAGTAGCGATAACTGCCAAAGCTCTGACGACAGAGGAAAAGGCATTGTGGAAGCTATTGGAAATCGGTAGCTAACTATATTAGAGGGGGTTTCTACCCTCTCTTTTTATAGCAGTCGAAGCATAGCGCGCGGACATTGCCAAATATTATTTGCGCAGCATTTCTACAGGAAAAACGAGCGTCAGAGATTACTTCTGACTTCGCGCCTTCTGTACGTCGCCAATCCGACGGCTCCCCTATCTGACTTGCGCGTAGCGCTATATGTGGCTATCGCCGTTGGTTTTGGTGTTGATAATTTGGAAAAATGGCATTAGTAAAACAAAACGAATCTCAACCAAAGCCAACGTTAGTAGAACTAGCTAAAGACGTTCAGGACTCCTTGGACATTTACCAGTTTGCGTTAGATTTTGGCGATACCGAAACTATCACAGAATGTGAGAAAGAGTTAGAAGAATCTATCAACCAGTTTGGTAGCAAGCTCGAAGCGTGTTACTTTGCAGCTAAGATGCTCAGTAAAGAGGGTGATGCCCTCATAAAAGAGGCTAGCTCTATGAAAGAGAAGGCTGGTGTTAAGAAGAAAGCAGCCAGCCGTATTATTGATATGGTGAAGCACGTTATTCTCTCATCTGGCAACACTTACAAAGGAGAATATTATAAGTTCATTGTTTGTTCTAATAGTGTTGCTCCTGTTTGGAAGCAACAGGATGTTGATTCAGCTAATGTGCCAGATGAATTTGTTGTGACTGAAACCATCCAGCATATTGACTGGAAAGCCATTGAAAAGCTAGCCAAAGAGTCAGAGGATGGCTGTGTCTATGGTAAGAATGGAGAGATTATTGCCAAAGTTTTGCCACGCGGTAAGCACGTTCGTATTAAATAGTAGTATTTGAGCAGTGGCAACTTTGCTGCTGCTTTCAGGAGGCATAATGCAAAGAATTAACAAGAAACCATGTCGTACCTGCCCTTTTGCAGGGGAGGAGCCATTAGATATAACTGAAGGAGCAAGGCAAGAAATAGTGAGTTATGTTATTGCCGGCACTAATCATTTATGTCACAGCGACGAATCTAACCAGACTGTTTGTCGCGGTGGACGAGACATCTACTTGAGAGTAGCCACAATGACAGGCGCAATTAAAGCTCCAACTGATGAAGCACTAGCAGAAGCGATGAAAGAGGCTGGCTTAATCCCAGGCTTGCATATCAACAACTGTTGACTTCTAATACTAACCTTTGATTTTGTAAAGGTATCTTGCTCTAAAAAATATTGGTAAGATTTAGAAGGTTGTAGGCTATCCTGCAACCTTCTCCATTTTTTTTACTCACACTAAGGAGAATCAAATGTCAAGCAACGGAATGGATAGAAGCAAGCTCTCAAAATCAATGTTGAGGAAAGCTCCTGAAATGCAGGCATTAGCTAATCGCATTGATAAAGCCATGCCTTACAGGTTTCCCAGGGGCTACATGGAATGGAATGAATTGAGAGCTTTGGTAGCAATGCAAATGGTGTCAATTGCCCACAGTGGAGTAGTTAAAAAGCTTAGTTCCATGGATGACCAAGCAGGATATTTTAACGCTCATAGATATTCATTGTGGGCTGTGCAGCAAGCTCCTATCTATTGCTTGTCTAAGGAAGTATTTCATGCAATGCTCAACACAACTATAAATGAAGAGATTATTAAAAATCTGAAGATATCGCTGCCGACTATGATGTTATTATTTCCAGACAACTCACTCCGTAGTAGTGAGGCAGCAGTAGACCATCTAGTAATCCACACCAGTGATTTGAGATATCCTGAGAATAGTACGGGAAAAAACTTTGGGCACGAAGTCAAGTATTTATCCCAAGAAAAGAAAACAATTATCCACTGCACAACAGTAGACCAAAACTCAATTACTTGGCTGGCTGGAATAGGCATTGAAGACGGGAAAGTTAATTATGATAAATCTAATAGGCTAGGAGTGTTTACTGTTGACAAGGATGATGATGAATTCCTTGATATCATAAGACAAATAGCTTTGATGACCTATATTATTTTGCAGTCTAACCCAGAAATGATAGGGGAGGTCGCCGAGTCTGAAATTCCCAAAACCGTTGGTAAAGGATTCACCCCGCAACAAAAAGGAAAATACATCAAACCCAGGATAATACGGGTTCCAAATAATAAAAAGGCAAAAGTTGAAAGCCCTACCACCAGGGAAGGGAGTCATTCTAGCAAGCGCACACACTGGAGGAAGGCGCATTACCGCAACATCCAATCAAAAGACGGACAACCTAAATTAGTCTACGTCCGTGTAGCAATTATCAACCCTCAGTAATA
Organism: Okeania sp. SIO2B9; assembly: GCF_010672505.1. Taxonomy (NCBI): domain Bacteria; kingdom Bacillati; phylum Cyanobacteriota; class Cyanophyceae; order Oscillatoriales; family Microcoleaceae; genus Okeania; species Okeania sp. SIO2B9. The sequence continues at coordinate 4,528 of NZ_JAAHGK010000240.1, forward strand.
CAAATGTTCTGTTGTAAGAGGAACACTCTTGCAGCGGACATAAACATAGAGTGGCTATCGCCGTTGGTTATGGTGCAGTTGTAGCTGTACTTGAAAGTAAATTGAACTCAAAAAAATGACTCAAAGTAAACCGAAACTAAATGTGTTTGGAACAAAGCCAAAGGGAGTAATTCTTTGCCCTATGATTCCTTACAACTTGCGCAACGACTGCCAGGTTGGCCAGTGGACTAATGGACAGAGTATGCTTGGTGACAAGCTAGCAATGACTATTATTGCCAAAAGTGAATGGTATGGCAATTTAGGCAGCACTACGGATGCTGACTGGTGGCAGCTTTGGTTTGTCGCCGAGCGCAATGGTACTGCTATTCCTGTACCTTTCGAGACAGTCATGGTGACATATATCAAAACCGAATCATTAGGTAACTTAAACACTTTAGTAACTACCATGATGGCCGATGGTTCCGAGCCAGCAGAGAAAGTGTTTCTCCCAACCTTTATCAAGAAATCAACTACCCTTGACGATGGCAAGACTGCTAATTATTGGGCTATTACTTGGGAGTGTCGAGAACGCACTTCAGACGATACCAGCATAGGTTCCCTGGCTGCTACCATTCAAGAGAATGTATTTATTGATTCTGTAGGTACTCGCAAGATGATGAAAGGTAGCTATGCTTCTTTAGTTGCTGCTGGCAAAATAGTACCTCTCGAAGACGAGCCAATTACTGGTACAAAGCAACAAGCATTACCCTCTGACTCCTAAGTATCCTTAGTTCTCTAGTAAGCACCTCTAGTAATAGGGGTGCTTTTTCCCAATGCTTGATAATTCTTTAGAAACACTGTCAAAAATAATTGTGGCCTCATCCAGAGCTAATGGAGGTGACATTCAATCCAATGATATCCAGAAGGTACTCAAGGTTGCCGAAAAATGGTCGCTCTCCCAAGCATACATAGCTGTGTACTTGGAGTCTGCTAACCACTATTTCAATACACAACAGACTGAGCATAACCTGAAGCGACTGATGATAGCCATGAGAGCTGGATATCAAGCTATGAAGATTTGTTGTGGGCAAGAACCGTTTGTAGCTAAACTAACAGGGTTTAACTGGATGGAAATTGCTAACAGTAATGGTGTAAGGCTGTTTATGGCAGTCCCCAAAGGCTGTTTTCAGTAAGCAACAAAAATAGTATGCCTGCTTTAGTTGCATTATGATACAGCAGCATTCTAACACAACCTTTTCAATTATTTGACATAAAAATGGCTGACTATGATGACAACATCGCGGTCAGCTTTTTTTTATGGCAAAGAAGTAATTGGTTTTCTAGCGCACGAAAACCCCAGGCAAATTAAGACGTGATAGGATAAAAACAATTGTAGCATGACTCCAGAACAAAAGACACGACTTCTAAATTGGGCTGCCACCCACGAAACTCCTTCTGACAATAACAACAAAGTCCTGACTTGCACATCATTAGACGTAGAAACACTATGCCCCCGCGTGTACGCATCTAACCATGGAACATACGCCCTGTACGAGGTTGCACCAGGCTTGTTATTTAGTATTGCTAACAGATGTACTTCACCCAACTGGAGAATTCCTCAAGACTTTGATACTTGGCTGCAAGTATATGTGGGATATGAACAGGAAAACTACAATAAAGTGCGACAGTATTTTTCCTGTAAAGGTTGCGAATTTACTAGCCGTAAATCTAAGCGACCACAGTTACTTAAAAAACCGTTAGAGCTGAAACTTACTAAATTCAAAGTTTACGATATTTTGTATTATTTTGAATCGACTAACTTAGACCCAGTTTTTGTAGTTTTCTAGTAACATTTTTAGTAGAAAGACTGCTACCAATGGATAATGGATAATTGATAATTAATCCCCAAAGGTTTAAAGCCTCTCCTTTTAAGGAGAAAAAAAGGTGCTAAGAGATTTCCGATCAATTCAATCAAGCACGGTTTTAACCAAAGGTAATTATTCATTATCCATTCTCTATTATCAATTAATGAAAGTCTTACTACTGTAAGTCAAAAATAACTATGGTTCAACAAACAATAATTCCAATATGCTCAACAGTGCTAGGAATTCCATTACTCCTACTGTCATTTGTATTTTTTCAAGATTTCCGAAATGATGGCAAAAAAATTGCTATTTTACTTATGTTCTTAGCAGTGGAGAAGCTTCTCAGTATACTTTTATTACCAAATATTCAAGCAGATAAATTCTATTACAGCCTTGATTTGGGGATGTCTTTTCTATCATTTTCCTACGCAGTAGGAATGCTAATAATGAACGGAAAAACAATAGTTAAAATCAGTAAAACCAGAAAAGGTAGAGGGTGAATATGAAAAAAGAAGACACTGGCTTTATAGTCTTTAAAAAAGAATTTTCTGGGAGCTTTCAGTCTCTAAAAAGTATCGTTAAATTCTTATTATACAATCCTGGTTTTGCATACTTAGTAGCCAGAGGAATAAAATTAATTTTAGAAGATGGATGGATAATATTATCAGGTCTTTGTATTGGAACTGGTATTGGTGGTATAGTTATGTACGCTTTAATACCTTTTCTAGATGAATCTGGCAAGAACGAAGGGTTGAATTTTTACCTATATTTTTGTTTTTTACAAGGAATAATGCTACCAATTATGTTCGGAATTGCAGTGGTTAAAAACTTTCAAGTAGAAGCAGTGTTAAGTATTGTAATGTTAGGGATTGAATTGGCAAAATTTACTTTTTGG
>NZ_JAAHGK010000241.1:0-7263 GCF_010672505.1 Okeania sp. SIO2B9
TATTTAAGCCAAGCAGTACAATTAGTTAAACAAGTTGCTAATGAGTTAAAAAATGATGCAGAGTGGGGAGATAAAGTTTTAGATTCTGCCAGTGTTTTAGGTGTCAATAGTGTTTCTCAAACTGAAGTAGAATTTATGATTAGAATGAAAAGTATACCAAGAGAACAATGGAATGTAGCCCGTGAATTTTGCTACAGGTTGAAACAAATTTTTGAGTTGAAAAAGATTGCCTTTAATGCCACAATATCTTCAAAATATAGATAAGTCCCTTCAGTTTCCTGTAAAATAATACAAGTACCTAACTTTTACCCAAGAGTCAAGACAATAGAATCCTTGACAACTTTCACCAAATTAAAAATGATACTAAACAAAAAAATATCAAAATTACTGATCTTAAAAGGACTTGCCCTAATCATACCTTTGGCTGTAAATGCTGTAACATATCCTACATCTGCCCAAATTAATCCTAACCCACCCCCAAATAATCAAAACTCCTCAGGGCGCACTATGACTGTTCGCTCCGACATTCAAGAAGCAGACTCTCGAACAGGAGTTGTTACAGCTCGTGGTAATGTCCAAATTAACTATCCAGCTCGCCAAATTCAAGCCACAGCAGCTCAAGCTCAATACTTTAGTAGAGAACGTCGAATTGTCCTCAGTGGAGATGTATTTATCCTACAGGAAGGCAATACAATTCGTGGAGAAACAGTTACCTATCTCATAGATGAAGGACGCTTTATTGTTCTACCTCAGTCTCAAGGGCAAGTAGAATCTGTATATTTAGTGCCTACAGGTGAAGATGCAGATGGGGGAAGCAATGTTACTGCTCCATTCAATCCAAAACCCGCCTTTAAAAGTCCAATAAGCCCATAACTATATTATATATAATTAAAAATTATCGCATATTACAAATTAATGTGGTGTGCCTGATTTTTTGTATCTGTTCTCTGTTCCCGAAAACTCTAGAAATCTTTACACAGCAAACTACCAAACAAAATTGTTTGTATAGCAGAAGGAAAAAGTAAGAAGTTTTATTCCCAAGTTTGTAGCTATTTCATAAGTCAAATACAGTAATGGCGACTGCTATATATCTACAAAATACTCAGGTATATTTTCTTTTTCCTGTTAAGGTTTTCCGTACCTCCAAGTATTAAATGAATTTTGCACAGGTAATAATATGATTGACAATAATAATATTTTGTGTATATTGAAGCAGCCTGGAATTGGTAAGATATTTGTTGTTTCTAAAGCTTAGGAATGAGGATTTTATTATCTACATAAGTTGAATTGCTTAAGCTCCCTATTGTGTGAGTGCTTTAAAAAAATCTGGACTTTATTTAATTCTTATTCCTTAGTTAATCTTTGAGAGCTGGCTTCTAACCCAAATATGAAAATTGTTCTTGAGAATATTCATAAAAACTATGGTAAACGTGCCATAGTTAGCCGAGTTAATCTATTCATTGCCCAAGGAGAAATTGTTGGCCTACTCGGTCCTAATGGCGCAGGTAAAACCACTACATTCTATATCGCTACAGGTATAGAAAAACCCTCCCTTGGCACTGTCTTTTTAAATGAGTTAGATATCACAACTCTACCAATTCACAAGAGAGCAAAACTGGGTATTGGCTATCTAGCCCAGGAACCAAGTATTTTTCGCAACCTCAGTGTTAGAGATAATATTCTCCTGGTCTTGGAACAAACAAAAATTCCTCGTCGCCAGTGGAAAAAGTTCTTAGATTCTCTATTGTATGAGTTTCGCTTAGAAAAAGTTGCTTCTACTTTAGGTTCCCAAGTTTCCGGTGGAGAACGGAGGCGAACAGAACTAGCAAGAGCCTTGGCCTCTAGCAAAGATGGACTAAGATTTTTGTTTTTAGATGAACCATTTGCAGGAGTAGACCCAATTGCCGTTTCTGAAATTCAAAAGATTGTTGCCAAATTAAGAGAACGAAAAATGGGCATCCTTATTACCGACCATAATGTTAGAGAAACTCTAGAAATTACTGATCGAGCCTATATTATGCGCGATGGACAAATATTGGCATCTGGAACAGCAGAAGAACTTTATAATAATCCTTTAGTACGTCAGTATTATTTGGGTGATAAATTTAAGTTTTGAATTACATTCAAAAATTAATTATTAATTATTATCTATCCGTTTTGCAGGATAGGATTGGGGAAGATGATTTTTTTCTTTATTTATTCTTTAAATCAGAGGCTTTAAACCTTAATTATTCGGTAACATCAAATTTGGTAGCATTAGTATTATTCACTCTTAAGGAATAAGATGCGATAATTTTAGGAGCTAACAGCCTTTAGTCCCTATGGACGATATGACAATACAGAGAATTATATCACTCCAATTTCTCGGGAACCATAGCTGGCAGATTTGATCTAAGTAGACATCTCCACAAATCCAAAATAAAATCAATTATTATCCATAAACTGGAGAATACAAAGTTCTGTAAAAAACGGTTTGCTCTCAAGACTGAAAGTTTTACTGGGAAAGGCTTACAGCACCTACGCTCTGTGAATGGATAATTTTTAACCTTGAGTCAGTGAAACCCTTGACTAGCAATAGTTATTCCCAGAACTTTGCACTGTCTAGTCCATAAATTATCAATTATTTATTCCTGTTCCTTGTTAAACTGCGCTAATAACAAAGTTAAATCGTCATCAGTTCTACCTGTAACTTTAGGCGATCGCAAAAATTCTTCCAATTGTTTAGTCGCCTCTTGTTCATCTGTCACCACAGTCATAAACTTAAACAATGGTGCAAAAAACGGACAATGAGGCAACCCTCTTGGCATCTTCAAAGCCAGCATTTGTAACCCATCGGAAAAAATTGCTAAATGAAAAGGCTTTCCTTGCCAAATCTTGATTTGAGCAGCTTCCACACCTTGCTCTGAAATCAAAAAAGTTGTCTCATTAATATATTCTCCACTTTGAGGAGCAGTCAGCGGAAAGATATTTTCTTCACCATCTCCCACTACCGCCGCACCATCTCCAACCTGAGCAGCAATAGCAAACTCTGATGTCGCCACCACCAAAATCAAAGTTGCAGCAAACTCCCGTGCTTCAACCTTCCTCACTTGAGACTCAGCCAAAACTGCTGTTCTCGCGGCTCTCAAAGCATCAATTAATTGATACTGCCAATCAACATTATTATCTTTAGACAAAAAATGTTGTTGAGAAATAGTTTCTACTGCAGCACTGACAGCTATTTTCGCCCCTACCTCCCCAAAATTAGATGAACCAGCGCCATCAGCAACTGCTGCAACTAAAATACCTTCCGGTAAAATCTCCCAATGATTTGCATCCTGACATGGTTGTCCACGTTTTTTGTGACTCGTACCTGCCACTGACACCGATACCACTCGCCAATGACCTTGTTCTTCTGTTGACATAACCTAACTTTTGGTAACTTTCCTTATTTCATTTGTGCAAGATATTAGGTGTTCTGCTTTAGGTACTAATTGCTATAACACCTTCTTCTATAATTAACGAGCTATCAGCTTTTATCGCTCTGAGTTATTTCAGTTATCAGTTATCAGTTATCAGTTATCAGTACCTCTGCAATAACGAGGCTTGACATCAGGAATATGCTCTTTTTTTTATCCTCTTAAAAGGGGAGACTTTAAACCACAATTTTTCGGTAAAAATCCCCGGGTTCTTATCATCCAGATGGTTGAGGAGGAGTCGAAATCTCCTTTCGGTTCCGGAATTATCCGCAAACGGGGGTGTCTCAAAAAAAATCTGCTGACTGCTGAAAGCTGAAAGCTGAAAGCTGACCGCTGAGGTACTTCTTTAAACTGTTCCCCATCCAGGAGGAGGCAGGGCCACTTGTTCGTCAACTTTAGAGTGGGAAACCTGCTGCATACTGGCAGATAACCAAATAAACATTTCCCGAAAGTCAAGTCCTCTCAGTTTTAGCGGTGTTCTGAGCGCAATTTCTCCAAGCTTATCCATATTTGCCCCTTCTACACCCACTGCAAAAAAGGCAACGTGCTTGTTATCTTCTTCTTCTCTAATGCGCTCTGTTGCTTCCTTAACAACTTTTTCTGATTCACCTTGAGGTTCGCCATCAGTAATCAAAAAAATCCAAGGTCGATAGTAAGTTATGCCATTATTCCGATATTCTAACTTCCGAGCTGCAATCATATCCAGCGCTTTGTTAATAGCTGTACCCATGTAAGTTTGTCCTTGGGCTGTTAATACCGGGTTTTCAAATTGGTCTGCAGTGATAAACTCTTGCACAATTTTTATTTGGTTGTCAAAAGAAATAATTGCCACCTCTACTCGTTTTTTAGCTAAGTCATCGGTAATTAAATTATTTCTAAAAGTTTCTAACCCCTCATTCAAAGCTTGAATAGCGTTGCCTGTCATTGATGCTGAGGTATCCAATAGTAGGACACAAGGACAGCGGGGTTCAGGGTTTTCTGCAAATTCTACTGCTTCATCAAGTCTCATAGTAGTTTTTTGGCCTTATATTAACAATTTATATTTTTTATATTTGTTTTCTTTATCTCTGATTCTAGAACTATATTTCTAGTAACTTTGGATTAAATACAACTAACATTCAGATGACATAGTACACCATAAGGCATTTTCCGACTAATATGAAATACGTTAATGTTTGCTAGCAAAGATTGATGGGGAGATGGGCAGATAGGTAGATGGGGAGATAGGGAGATTAGTATATTTGCACAATTTTTTGTATTTCATATAATCAGGACTTGCGCAGTACCGCTACATATAGTGTATAATTTAGTCATTATTGCTGATATAACCACTATGATTGGTGCAGTTGCGTAAGTCCTGATAATATAACATCTAAAATGGATAGATAATCCTGGGTTGAAAGCTAGATGAATCAAAGTTTGTCCCAATTGATATTTCTATAACACTACGTCTTGTTGTTAGGACAATAAATTTGGGTTGTAGGAAAAAGAAAAATGTCCTATCAAAAAATGCCTGAGAGTCTGTCTGCAGAAGGAAATTACGTCAATGCCCTAAAAATGGCTATAACCCTTGGTAGTGAAGAATCAGGACTTAGGCAAAAACACTATATAGTGTTAAGCCTTAAGGATCTATCTGTATTGGCGATCTAAACTAGATTTCTCTTGACGATCGCCTGAACAACAAAATTCGTGAGTGTATTAAAAGTAGGGAGTGTATAATCACACCCTACCCGATCGCAATTATAAAAATTCACGTCCCATAAAAGCTTGCAAGACTTCCGGTATTTTCACACTACCATCAACCTGCTGATAATTTTCCAAAATAGCCGCCATAGTTCGTCCCACTGCTAAACCAGACCCATTCAGAGCGTGAACATACTGAGTGCCTTTTTTCTTTCCTTCCTTAAACCGAATATTTGCCCGACGTGCCTGAAAATCTTTCACATTAGAACAACTAGAAATTTCTCGATATGTTCCTGATGATGGTAACCACACCTCCAAGTCATAACACTTAGCCGCAGAAAAACCTAAGTCTCCAGTACACAATTCTATAATTCGATAAGGTAATTTTAGTGCTTGTAAAATAGCTTCTGCATCTGCCACCAATTTTTGATGTTCTTCTTCAGAGCGATCAGGATGCACAATTTTTACCATTTCGACCTTATTAAATTGATGGAGTCGGATTAACCCCCTTGTATCTTTGCCATAAGCACCAGCTTCTCGACGAAAACAAGGAGTATAAGCACAATGATAAATAGGTAGTTGTTCCGCAGTCAAAATTTCATCCCGATACAAGTTCATGGTTGAAACTTCCGAAGTAGGTATTAACCATAGATCGTCTGCTTCACACTTAAAACTATCCTCAGCAAATTTTGGCAGTTGACCTGTAGCTGTCAAAGACTGACTATTTACCAATAATGGGGCCATAACTTCAACATAGCCAACTTGAGTATGGCGGTTGAGCATAAATTGAATTATGGCACGTTCTAATGCTGCTCCTGCTCCCATTAATGCCACAAAGCGACTTTGAGCAATTTTTACCCCTCGTTCAAAGTCGAGAATACCTAGTTTTTCCCCAATTTCATAGTGGGGAATAATTTTTTGATTTTGGGGAATATATTCATCGCCCCAACGTTTGACTTCGATGTTTTCTGCTTCACTTTTTCCTAAAGGTGTAGACTCACTAGGCAAATTAGGAAGAGGTAAGAGCAAGGCTTCTATTTTGGCCTTTATCTCTTTTTCCCGTGGCTCTAGTTCGCTGAGTTGGGTTTTGATTTGATTTCCCTCATCTTTGAAAGCTTGAACTTCGGCACCCTTGGGGTCACTGCCTGATTTAATTTTTTCTCCTACCTGTTTACCGATCTGATTACTGCGAGCTTGGAGTTGCGATCGCTCTGTTTCCAGTTCTCGCTGTTGCTCATCCAATTCTAGAATTGGCTGTAAGTCGTAGTCTCCACGACGGTTGAGTAATTCTTGTACAGTTTGCAGATTTTCTCGAATTTGTCTAATATCTAACACAATTTCTCCCTAAGCCCTTAATTTATCCCACTTAACAGAATATTACTTTAGCTCAACTATTGTTCAAAAAGTCAAAATTTGAAAATCAAAAGTCAAAATCATAATATCTATAATTAATCTGTCAAAGCGAATCCCCACTGTTTTTGTCCGTAGGCAGTGATGACCACAATCTTGACACCAGTATTCGTGATGTCCTTTTCTGATATTAGTGCTTCCGCACGCTGGACATTGCAATTTTCTGAAAGTTTTATCAATCTTCATCGGCAACATAAATTTTGGTGTGAGGTCGATAGTTTATAGCAGTTTTCATTAACATAGAATACAGAGATTTTGGCTTAAAGGCAGAAGGCAGAGGGCAGAAGACAGAAGCAATGCAAGTCTACCTTTGTGAAAACCGCTATAAATATTCTTCTAAAAAGCTCTCTATGTCTCCAATATAAGTGCAGTGACTATTCATGTGTCGGAGAAGATTTTTATTCTTACGTCGAACTGAATTGCCTAAATTATTAATATCAACAGCATTTTTTCTAATTTGATTTTCAATCCGACCGATATACCGAAAAACAATCCAGCTACAACCTATCACAGAAAAAATAGTAGTAACCATGCCGACCGTCACAATAGTTTCTGGAGTCATTTATTAAAGACCAGTACCAATCTGGAGATGTTCAATATTTTAGAAATTCTGGTAGTTCTGAAGCTAGGAGTCAGTTATTACTATGGTGTCGGCAATGTATTGTTTATCCTCGGCATCGCCTGACCACTCTAGTTGGTAGGGAATTGGGGA
>NZ_JAAHGK010000242.1:0-7256 GCF_010672505.1 Okeania sp. SIO2B9
TAGATTTAGAAGAACTTTTAAATAAGCCAGAACCAGTAACAATGAGCTTATCTTTAGCTCGCCCACCAAAACCAAACAGTAGTCCTGGCAAAACTAAATCCAATTCTGGTAACAACGCTCCCAGCATCAAAAAGAAATCTAGTAAATCACAGCAACCTGTCAAGTCTGAAATTGCTGAACAAAATCAATCTGTTGAAGCTCAACCTTTAGAAAAGCTAGTAATTAATTCGAGCATGACAGTTCAAGAATTAGCAACAGCTTTGGCAGTATCAGAAACAGAGATTATTAAAAGACTGTTTATGAAAGGTATAGCAGTCAACATTACAGAAAGCTTAGATATTGCCACCATAGAAATGGTAGCAGAAGAAGAAGGAATTCCTGTAGAAGCCCTAGAAGAAGAATCAGCAGCGAAGAAAACCACTGAAATGCTAGAAGATGCCGATCTAGAAAAACTGGAACGTCGTCCACCAGTAGTAACAATTATGGGACACGTCGATCATGGAAAAACCAGTCTTCTAGACTCAATCCGTGCAACTAAAGTAGCAGCAGGAGAAGCAGGCGGTATTACTCAACATATTGGAGCTTATCATGTTGATGTCGAACATGAAGGTAAGATGCAACAAGTAGTATTCTTAGATACTCCTGGTCACGAAGCTTTCACTGCAATGCGAGCTAGAGGAACAAGAGTTACAGATGTCGCAGTGCTAGTTGTGGCAGCAGATGATGGGGTACAACCACAAACCATAGAAGCTATCAGCCATGCGAAAGCTGCAGGAGTACCACTTATAGTAGCAATTAACAAGGTTGATAAGGAAGAAGCTAACCCAGATCGTGTTAAGCAAGAATTGATGGAACATGGCTTAGTTCCTGAAGAATGGGGTGGTGACGCTATTATGGTTCCAGTTAGTGCGATCAAGAAACAGAATCTGGATAGCTTACTAGAAATGATTCTTTTAGTGTCCGAGGTAGAAGACTTGCAAGCCAACCCAGAACGTTTGGCCAAAGGCACCATAATTGAAGCTCACTTAGATAAAGCTAGAGGACCAGTAGCTAGTTTGTTAGTACAAAATGGGACTTTGAAAGTGGGAGATATTGTAGTTGCTGGCTCCGTCTACGGAAAAGTGCGGGCAATGATTGATGACCGAGGCGACCGGGTGGAAAAAGCAAGTCCATCTTTTGCAGTAGAAGTTCTTGGTCTCAGAGACGTGCCTCAAGCTGGTGATGAGTTTGATGTATTTGAAAATGAAAAAGATGCTTCATCAATTGCTACAGATAGAGCAGATGCTAAAAGAGAATCTCGGATTATGCGTAGGACAACTCTTGGTGCTGTTTCAGCTCGTGCCCAAGCAGGAGACCTCAAAGAACTAAACTTGATACTAAAAGCAGATGTTCAAGGTTCTGTTGAGGCTATTGTTGCAGCTCTGCGACAACTACCTCAAAAAGAAGTCCAACTAAGGCTATTATTCTCTGGAGCTGGAGAAGTGACAGAAACAGATATTGACTTAGCAGCTGCTAGTGAAGCTGTGATTATTGGCTTTAATACAACGATGGCATCAGGAGCACGTCAAGCAGCGGATGCGGCAGGAGTAGATGTGCGGGAGTACAACGTCATATACAAACTGTTGGATGATGTTCAAGGGGCAATGGAAGGTCTATTAGACCCTGAGCTAGTAGAGGAACCGTTAGGTGAAGTAGAAGTACGTGCTGTGTTTACGATTAATCGTGGTGCTGTTGCAGGTTGCTATGTGCTTTCTGGCAAAGTTATCCGTAATTGTAAGGTGCGAATACGTCGCAAAGGAGAAGTTATTCACCAAGGTGTACTGGACTCGCTAAGGCGTATCAAGGATGATGTAAAAGAAGTCAACGCAGGTTATGAATGTGGCATTAGCTTAGACAACTTTAGTGATTGGGCTGAAGGTGATATAGTTGAAGGCTACCAAATGGTAACTAAGCGCCGGAAACTGTCTATTTAAAATACTCATTATCAGGCAGAAGTAATATCCCTCTTTTGTTACTCTCCGGTTTTTTCTATGATTTGAACTTCCACCGAAAGGAGCTATAACAAGAAATACAAAGTTTGACGATCTAATTTTGGCAATTTAACAGCTATTTAACAGCTATCTGGAATTTCTAGGAAGAAAAAAGCTGGCGATCATCTGATATACAAAAGCTCTAGAGTTTAGAAATTACAATAGTTTTAGGAGAGTTACAAAAGAGAGTTATATCAAGTCACATTAATTAACTCACATATAGGGACTTTTTATGCAATATCTCTACGGGTTAGGAGAAGCAATGTTTATTACAGTTGTTTCATGAGACATGATATTACTAGCAAATAATTTGAGAAATAGGTAGGTTTAATACCTACCTATCTTAATGTTTGAATAAATTAAAGATGGGACGTTGCTGATGCGTGGGTATGATATCAAATCCGTTTAATTGGACATAAAAAAATTCTTCAATCGTCATAACTACGCTCATCAAAGTGATTCTCTCTCCTCCTGACTCCTGACTCCTGACTCCTCCTTACTTAACCAATCTATAACTGTTTAACCGGATTTGATATTTGTATTTTTTTGCGATTGCTAAACTATTGAATGATAAATATTTGAGATTCTTCAGTTTTTATTTTCATAACTTGATTCAGCAATGCCAAAGATGATATCTACAAGTCAAGATTTGATGACATATATAGTCATACTAATACCTGGTTTATGAATAGTGAGCTATCTTTAAAGAAGTAGAAGCTGTAAATCTCAGTAACTTTATCACTAACTCAGGTAAGTATTATGAATAAATTTAATGTTACCTCTTGGAATAATAATTCAGCCAAAGTAATTACAAAAAATGAATCAGAATCTAGAATGTGGGATAGTTTGAAGCAAGCGATCGCTGTAAGTTCAGGTTTTCAGAGATGGCAATTAGAGCGTAAGATTAATGAAGGTCAGCAGCAAAATATATCCTTAGATCGGCAAGTTAGTATATATTTACGGGAAACTTTAGAAACACTAGCTTATTAAAACAGTAGTCTATATTACAAATCTTCTTGTTCATTTTTTACAGTAGTTTTCTACTTGATAAGAGACAAGGTTTCATTACTCTTACAGACAGGAAACAGATAGTAAGATTTAACTTGATCTTATACCATCACAAAAAGTATTCTAGTTCTATAGCAGTCTAAGGAAAGGCTAGGAAAAATTAAAAGCTTAAAATTCAGACAACGTAAGATTTTTCCTTCTTCCTTCTGCTATACCATAATTCTGAAAACAACTCAAATTACAAAACGCCTAATCCTAATATATTTAGAAGTAGGCGTTTTGCTTTTAAAAAGGGTTTTTTATATTTAGGGTCTTTATCTTAGCTGACCCAACTTAAATATTTAAGGTCTTTATTTTTAGCTGACCTCAATTTATAGTCATTTACTATTTAACAACAACTTGACAGGGATCAAGGATTTCGTAATATTTTCTTTATTTTTTTGTATTTTTATGGCCAAATATATATCCACATTACAAAGTTTAAACTTTTGTTACTTAGACGAAGAGGATCGATTACTGGCCTTTTGCTCCAAACGAAATAGGAAAATCATCAGGATGACAATTCCGACTTGTAAAGCAAAATTAGGTAAAGTAGAAGCAATATTTTGGCCTGCAATAATTTTTGCTAAAAAAATAAAAGCTCCGGTGAAACCAGAAGCTCCGAAAGCTATATATATAAATTGCCGTAGTCCTCGATAAGGTGCATCCAGTTCACCTTTGAGGCGAGCATATTTTTCTGGGCTAAGTTTAGTTTGAGAGGAATTATTATTTGACTTTGGAGTTGACATAGTATTTTAGATACAAACTTGAAGAAGTAAGTAGGTCAGTATTAAAAATTATAGTGACGATCAGGCAGGGGGCGAAATATCAGAAGTTTTTGAGCAACTTTACTGTTCATTACATACTTTGGTTTTTTCGTGCCTAACTACTTATTAGTTAATAATTAGTAGTTAATATTTACAAAAACTAATCAATTCCAGCCAAATATTTACAACTTATTCAATGAATAAAAACCTATATATTAAAAACATTAACAATAATTTTGAACTTACCTTTGTAGCAACAACAATATTGTCTGAAATAAACCAACCACAACACCTAAAACACCCCCCAAATTAACAATAGCTTGCAACTCATTTTTGACAATTACATTAACAGCAACTTCCAATTCTTCAGGAGAAGTACCCTTAACGCGGTCAATAATTACTTGGTCAATGTTTAAAATTGGAATTGCTTGAGCCACAATATTTTCTAAATCCCGTTCTAAATAGCGTTCTAAAACCAAAGCTAATTCTTGACTCACCAACTCTAGAGAACTATTCATTATTGATGAAGCTTGTAAGCGATTAATAATTAAATCGGCAATATGCTCCCAATCTATAGATAAACTTAAACCTTGAATTAAATCAGCACCACGTTCTTGCAAGTATAGACGTACACTATCACCCATTGTATTTCTTAACTGGCGTACCGTAGAAACAGGTAAATTTTGCATGGAAAGATTTTGTAACCATTCCTGAATTCTTTCTCTAACACCTAATGCTCTGATTAATTCTTTTAAACGCTGATTAGTTAATTCTTTATCATCTAAACAGAAAGTTCTTAATCTAATCAAAGTATTACGCAACCCAAACAAATTAGCTACTACCCAATAAGTACCACTAGCTTTTTCGCGAAAATCTTCATCAATAATTGAAATATTTTGATCTGTGAGAAAATCAATTAAAGTCTGCCTTAATATATCTGGTGGTAGTACAATTTTAAGCAACCAATCTGATAGTTGAGTTGCCTGCATTTCTGTTAGTTGAAACTCTAGCAAGACTTGGTCAAAAATTTGGTTGAGTTGAGCTTCCAAAAAATCTTCTTTTTTTGCCCAAACTTTGAGAAGTCTTGGCAAAGATTGACCTAATAGATCCCGTAGAATATTTGCTAGAATTTTAGCAGTTTTCTTACTTGTATCGATTTTAAATTGTTCTAAGGACATTTGTAACAGCCAAAGAATAGCTGCCTCCATTCGCTCCGTTTGCAACAAACGACGTGCTAAATTCTGCAACTCTGAAGGAGTTAACAAAGAACCCATTATAGTATCAGCAACTCGCTTTGCTAAACGTTCTTGGTTCGCAGGAATTAATCCAGGAGTAAAGGGTAGCTTTTGCCCAAAAGCATAGTAAGGACGATAAGGGCGAAATAGCATTTTAATCGCTATATCATTAGTGAAATACCCAATAATTCCACCTGCGATTGGTGGTACAAAATAAAGCCAGATATTAGACAACTTTAATTATTTCAGACTATCTACTTTTGACAAGACTAATAACAATTATAAGATTATCAGTTGAAAAATTATTTTGTAATTACTAATATTCCCATCATACCCCCAGCAATAGGGTAATGTTTTGCATTGACAAATCCGGCTTGATGTGCTATTAGTACTTGCTCTACCCCAGTGGGAAATTTTGTCAGACTTGGACTAATATAGGCGTATTCCTGAGTTAGCTCCAAATTACCAGCCACAGGAACTACTACTTTATCCAGATACCACTGTTGAAAACTTCTGACTAAAGAAGCACTAGGACGGTGCATATCGAGAATGGCTGCCTTAGAATTGGGCTTGAGGACTCGATATAACTCTTGTAAACAATGAGGAATATCCAAGACATTACGCAAACCATATCCCATTGTAGCACAATCGAAATAATTATCTGCAAAGGGTAAATTCAAGGCATCTGCTTCTACCCAATTAATAGGACTAACCTGACCAAATAAAGTTGATTTGCGGTTACGAGCGATCGCCAATTGTTGTACAGAAAAGTCTACTCCATACACTATACCTTGACTACCCGCATATTTGGCCAGCATCCAAGCCAAATCTCCACTACCACAACATAAATCCAAGCAGGTATTGCCATCATTAGCTTCACTCCACATTACAGCCATTTGCTTCCAGATTTTATGTAGTCCCAGACTTAGTGCATCATTAAGTTGGTCATAAACTGGGGCAATTCTGTTAAATATGGCCTGAACTTCTGTGGAATTATAATCATAAGTAGTAGTTTTCATTTTTATAGTAAGTTTAAGTTATGGAGACTTTTGGTTAATGACAGCAGGCAGCTATGCTAAGTATAGAGATTATGTGTTCCACTTTAGTAGAGTCGTTAGAGAGAAGCGGAGCTAGGAACATAAATTTATTGGAATACAAATATTTGGCCTACCTAATTATTTATAAGTAAAGCTTATAGTATGCCTGAAGCTATGCAAAACTATTCAAAGCCAATGACAGTAGTTGAGTACAGATATTAATCGTATCAAGTTCTTCTGGACGTATTTTGCTTGGTTGTTGCCATTGTAAGGATATCAAGGCCACAAGTTTTTGCCGATAGGAAATTGGAATGACAATATGAGTCTTTATTCCTGAAATTTGATAATTTGCCACATTAGAAAGATCAATATCTTCTGATACATCCATCACAACTTGTAACTTTTGAGAAGCGATCGCTTCAATTGCCAGAGGGTCATTAACCAACCAATTGTCCACCTTACCCAAATTACTACTAACCCCTTGAATTGAAGTTAGACCATTATCCTCAATCAATTGCAAAATACATACATCACAAGAAAAAGCCTCTCTATAGACAGATGCAATTTCCTCTAAAGCTTGCTCTACTGTCTCAGAATTTTGAGATATATTAACCACATTGCTCAACAATTGCAATTGAGTTTGAGTTTTTAGCAATTCTTCAGTACGTTGATTCAACCTTTCATAAGTATTTGCCGCCTTTTGTACAACTCCTTTTAGTTCATTAGGGTCCCAAGGCTTAGTAATATACTTATGTACTTGTCCAGAATTAATCGCTTCCACCAAATCTTCAATATCAGTAAATCCTGTGAGAATAATTCTGATAGTATTAGGAAATTGGGGCAATGTTTTACTTAAAAATTCCGTACCCTTCATTTCTGGCATTCGTTGATCGGAGATAATGACAGCCACCTCTCCCTCTGATGCCAAAATTTCCAAAGCCTGAATACCACTTTCAGCTTTTAGTACGCTAAAATCTCGTCTGAAGGTGCGGTAGAGCAAGTCCAAGTTATCTGGTTCATCATCTACCACTAGCATTTTAGGCTTTTTTCTTCTAGTTAAGCTCATCAGTTGGCTTTTTATGCTATCTAACTGTTGAGGAATTGCTTCCATTAAAACAAACCTCCGCAATTGTAACCCGA
>NZ_JAAHGK010000243.1:0-7245 GCF_010672505.1 Okeania sp. SIO2B9
AAAAGGCGAAAACCTTTATCTGTAAATACTTTTAGATTTAATCAGCAAGCCCTAATTAACTAATACCATTTCACTTAAAAAATGTCACAAATAGTTGGTAAATTATGAAGTCAAATAATAAGCTGAGATTACTGTATAGTAGAAGTTTTAAGTACTTAAATTTTGACTTTTAAATTTTGACTTTTAAATTTTGACTTTTGACTTTAGTGAAACGGTATAATAATATCCAAATCTGTCAATATTTTGCTATGCCGACATTTTTATTAGAAATTGGTACAGAAGAATTACCCGCAACTTTTGTCTCTGAAGGTATATCACAGTGGGAAAAACTTATCCCTACCGCTTTGAGTGAGGCATTCTTAACAAATGATGGGATTAAAATATATGCCACACCCAGACGTTTAGCTGTCGTCATCAACAATTTACCTACTCAACAACCAGACCGAGAAGAAGAAATTAAAGGTCCTCCGGCAAAAGCAGCTTTTAAAGATGGTAAACCGACAAAAGCAGCAGAAGGCTTTGCTAAAAAACAAGAAATAGAATTAAAAGACCTAGAAATACGCCCGACAGAAAAAGGTGATTTTGTCTTCGTCAATAAAAAAATTCAGGGTAAACAAACAGCAGAAATTCTCATCAAATTAGTACCTGAATGGATTAATAAACTTGAAGGTAAAAGATTTATGCGTTGGGCAGATGGAGATATCAAATTTCCTCGTCCTATTCGGTGGTTAGTAGCATTATTAGATGAGGAAATATTGCCAATAAATTTAGAAAATGGCTCTGAGATAATTACTTCTGGTCGTGTCTCCTACGGACATCGAGTTTTACATCCTGAATCTATTGAAATTCAGCAGGCAAAAGATTATGTAGAAGTTTTGAAAAAAGCTTATATAGAAGTAGATTTTCAACAAAGAAAGAGTCAAGTTGAACAACAAATACAAACTGTAGCTAAAAAAGTTCAAGGAACAGCAGAAGTTCCGACAGAATTATTAGCAGAAGTTACAAATTTAGTCGAATGGCCGACAGCAGTAGTTGGTAAAATTGATGAAGAATTTTTGATTTTGCCTTCGGAAGTAACAACAACTGTTATGGTGACACATCAACGTTACTTTCCTGTTTTGAAATCCACAAAAACTGCTAAAGCTAAAGTTGAATTACTGCCATATTTTATTACTATATCTAATGGCGACCCGGAAAAGTCAGAGATTATTGCTAAAGGAAACGAACGAGTAATTAGAGCTAGATTAGCTGATGGGCAATTTTTCTATAAAGCAGATTTAGCTAAACCATTAGAAAGTTATTTACCTGAATTGGAAGCTGTAACATTTCAAGCAAAACTAGGTTCGGTTCGGAAAAAAGTAGAACGTATTGTTAATATAGCTAAGTTAATAGCTGAACAGTTAACAGTCAGTAAAGAAGAAAGCAAAAATATAGAAAGAGCAGCTCTACTTTGCAAAGCTGACTTAGTAACTCAAATGGTTTATGAATTTCCCGAACTCCAGGGAATAATGGGAGAAAAATATGCTCGTGCTTGTGGGGAAAATGAAGCCGTAGCAATGGCAATATTTGAACATTATTTGCCTAGAGGTGCTGGAGATATTTTACCGGAAAGTATTAGCGGTCAAGTTGTGAGTTTGGCAGATAAACTTGATACTTTGGTAAGTATTTTTGGATTGGGAATGTTACCTACAGGTTCCTCAGACCCCTTCGCTTTACGTCGGGCAGCAAATGCGGTGGTAAATATTACTTGGTCAGCCGAATTACCAATAAATTTACATCAGTTATTAGCACAAATTTCTGTAGATTTTACGAAATTTTATCCCGAAGCAGAATCAGAATTATTGCCCCAATTATATGACTTCTTTTTGCAGCGAATTAAAACAATTTTACAAGAGGAAAAAAATATTGATTACGATCTGGTAAATGCGGTGTTAGGCAATAATGATTCGGAATATACTGAACGAGCATTAAAAGATTTATTAGATGTACGGAACCGTGCAATTTTCTTACAAAATATTCGGCAAAATGGTCTGCTTGACCAAATCTATGAAACTGTAAACCGTTCAACTCGTTTGGCAGCTCAAGGTGAGTTGGATAAAATACAACTTGCACCTAAAAAAAATGTAGATTTAAACTTGTTTAAAAGTGAATCAGAATTAGCATTTTATAATGCTTTAGTTGATTTAGTACCTCAAACAAAAATATCTCAAAAAACCAGAAATTATCAACAATTAGTAGATGGTTTGGCAAAAATTGCCCCAACTGTAAGTAATTTCTTTGATGGGCCGGAAAGTGTTTTAGTAATGGACCCAGACCCGAAAATTAAACAGAATCGATTAAATTTGTTAGGGTTACTCCGCAATAATGCACGAGTATTGGCAGACTTTGGAGAAATAGTTAAAAGTTAGGAACATACGGATAGAATTTTTTGTGACGTAGGTGAATTATTCCTAGGTTTATCTTTATCCCTTATAAGTTTTATACCCCACCGTCACCCGCGGTGCAAATGCGGTTGATGGAGTGAGAATTCCCATCGACCCCATTCTCCTGACTCCTTCTTCAAAGTTCATAATTTTAGGGTGCGCTATTATGGCTAAAATATATGCTATCAAAGGTATTTAATAATGCGTCGCATGACACCATGTTAGATGCGTAGGTTTAGTACTATCAAAGGTATTTAATAATGCGTCGCATGACACCATGTTAGATGCGTAGGTTTAGTACTATTAGTTAAGAAAATACTAAATTTAGTTAAGGAAATACTAATTAGGTGTCTTACATTTCATTAATGCACTCTACTCGACTGACATAGCTAGTGTCTAATTGCAAAAATTAGTAATATTAACTAATTAGTTGCGTTACATTTCATTAACGTACCCTACTGTTATAGACTAATTAAGCAATAATTTGGGACAATTATTTTGATTTTTTTTGCCAGGAAATGCCTCTATAGTTGCCCCTATAAATAGTGCTTTTGTTGAAATTATGAAAGTTAAAATTGTCAGTTTTTAATAAACATCTCTAATCATAAAAAATAAAATAAATTATCACATAGAAATTATCAATTATTTCCCCCTACTCACTACCCCCTACTCCCTCTTTTCTGGAGATATCTAACGATGAGAAAAGTCATCCCAACAAAAGCTTTTTAGCCCACTCTGCTGTAAAATCAAAATAACTATCATTTGGTAATTTGTAAATTTACCAAAATATCTACCAAAAAATATTTATTATGCCAAAAACTCATATTATTGGTCTAGGAAAATCAGGTATTGCTGCTGCGCGACTGCTCAAGAAAAATGGTTGGGAAGTGGAACTGAGCGATCGCAACACATCCGACTCTCTTGAACAACAACAACAAAATTTAACTCAAGAAGGTATTACTGTTAAGTTAGGTTATTCGTTTGAACCGGAAACATCTTTAGATTTAGTCGTTGTTAGTCCCGGTGTACCTTGGGATATACCCCCACTCCAACGCGCCAGAGAAAGTGGAATTGAAACTATTGGAGAAATGGAACTAGCATGGCGATATCTCAAATCTTCCCCTTGGGTAGGGATAACTGGTACTAATGGCAAAACTACTACTACTTCTTTAGTTGCTGCAATTTTTAAGACCGCAGGATTGAATGCTCCTGCCTGTGGTAACATTGGCTATGCTGCCTGTGAATTAGCTTTATTAGAAACTCCACCAGATTGGGTAATTGCAGAAATTAGCAGCTATCAAATAGAATCATCTAGTACCCTTACACCTCAAATTGGTGTTTGGACTACTTTAACCCCCGATCATCTGAGTCGCCACTATACAATAGAAAATTATTTTAATATCAAAGCAGCTTTATTAAATCGCTCTAAAACACAAGTTTTAAATAGTGACGACTCGTATATACGTCAAAATGCAACTAATCTTGGAGATAATGCCCACTGGACAAGTATCAAAGGTAAAGCTAACTTAGTGGGAGATATTGCCAAAGGAATTTACATTGAGGATGGGTGGGTAGTAGCGCGAGGGGAAAAAACAGTTTCTGTGGAGTCCCTGCGAATGTTGGGAAATCATAATCAGCAGAATTTATTGATGGCAGTGGCAGTAGCGAAATTGGCAGGAATAGAAAAAGAGGCGATCGCTGAAGCAGTGAAAACATTTCCTGGTGTACCTCATCGCTTAGAATATATTTGTACTTGGAATGGAGTAGATTTTCTCAATGATAGTAAAGCAACAAATTATGATGCAGCAGCAGTTGGTTTAAGTGCTGTACCTGAACCTGTGTTATTAATTGCTGGTGGTGAAGCTAAAGAAGGTAATGATAATGATTGGTTGCGACGAATTAAGGAAAAAGTTGCTGCTGTTTTATTAATAGGTGATGCCGCTGAAACTTTTGCCAAGAGACTACAAAAAATTAACTTTCATAATTATGAAATAGTAGGAGAAATGGAGCGAGCAGTAATTAGAGGTGCAGCATTGGCGAAAAAATATGATGCAAAAGTTGTATTATTATCTCCTGCTTGTGCAAGTTTCGACCAGTATCAAAATTTTGAACAACGAGGAGAACATTTTCGGGAGTTGTGTTTAAAACTTATTAGTGAAGGAAGAAGAAAGAGATAAGAAAAATAAAAATTGTGGGTCTTAGGTTTAGGGTTGTAAAAATTAATAGTTACCTATTCTTAAAAGAAAAGGATTGACCAAAAGAATTTGTTAGATTTATTTTTTCTTTAACTCAGAGACTTCCACTTTAATTATTCAGTGAGGGAGGGAAAATTTAATATTGAATTAAACACAAAAAAAGGAGAGATAACTATGTCAGGTTTAACAGTTAAAGATTTAAAAAAGTTACAAGTAGACTATCCAGATTATCGGATGGAATTAGTAAGTGGAGAAATTATTGTTATGAGTCCTTCTGGTTTAGAATCAGATGAAGTAGCAGCAGAAATAGTTGCTCAGTTACGAAACTGGGTAAGACCTCGAAAGTTAGGTAGAGTTATTGCTTCTAGTGGAGGTTTTCGCTTACCAAATGCAGATGGAGATATCCGGGCACCAGATGCTTCTTTTATTAGTGCAGAAAAATTACCTCGTCCTACAGAAGATTATGCAGAATTAGTTCCCGAACTAATTTTTGAAGTGAAATCTAAGAACGATAAGTTACCACAATTGCGTGAGAAAATACAAGATTTTCTAGAGTTAGGAACTATTGTCGGTGTATTAGTAAATCCCCGCAATCGGACAATGGAAGTTTATCGGTTTATGAGAGAAAAAATTGTCCTCAGAGATGGAGATGTTTTAGAAGTAGCAG
This sequence comes from Okeania sp. SIO2B9, assembly GCF_010672505.1. NCBI lineage: Bacteria > Bacillati > Cyanobacteriota > Cyanophyceae > Oscillatoriales > Microcoleaceae > Okeania > Okeania sp. SIO2B9. The sequence goes on from NZ_JAAHGK010000243.1 coordinate 5,286, forward strand.
AAATATTACCTGGATGGAAATTACCCGTAGCAGAAGTGTGGGCACCAGAGTTTGAATAGAAATTTAACTAGGAGGGAAAAATTATATCATATAGACATCTCCTCCACGCATAGTGAGTAGGGAATAGGGAGCAAGGAGCAGGGATAAAGAATTGATGAATAAGAGTGGGATAATTGATTTTATTTTTGATGATTAGAGATGTCTAATAATAGAAATTAATTGCGGCATAATTGAGAAAGACTGAAAAAATTAGCTTCAGCACAACAGCAGAAAGTTTTAGATTTTCTGATTCTTTACTATACTAAAAAACATACAGATACAGGGAAAATTTCATGGAAGGAAAACAACTATCTTTATTTCCTAATTTAGAGAATCAAAACGATAAAAATTATCATAAAAAAGCAAAACTAGAACGTTATGAAAAAATCCAATATGAATTAAATAATAATGACAGCGACCCATATAAAAAAATCATTAAAACTGAAGACAAACCCATCTTGAAATCTGACTATAAATTTATCGATTTGTTCTGCGGTACTGGAGGCATGACACAAGGTTTAGTTCAAGCAGGATTTCAACCAATAGCAAGTGTTGAAGAAAATTCAATAGCATCAGCAACCCATAGAAAAAATTTTCCTACATCTCATCATTTTTCTGGGGATATCAAAGAATTTAATTCTACAGAATGGCTCAATCAAATTGGTTTGCCAGAAATACATTTAGTAGTAGGAGGTCCTCCATGTCAGGGTTTTTCAGTTGCCGGAAAACGTAATCCTGATGACCCTATAAATAATTTATTTCGAGAGTTTGTGAGAGTAGTTAATTAAATTCGTCCTTGGTATATTGTTATGGAAAATGTGCCTGGAATTATTACTATGAAAAAAGGTGGTGTTCAAAAAGAAATTTGTCAAACATTTATCGATATTGGTTATTCTAATGTATCTGTAGCAATTCTAGAATCTGCTGCTTATGGAATTTCGCAAATTCGCCCTAGAACTATTTTTATTGCCAATAAATTTGGCATGATAAATCCTTATCCAAAACCTCAACTATTACCCCATCAATATAAACCAATTGAATCAGCAATTTCTGACCTTCCAGAATTAACTCCTATTCCAGAAATTAATCATCAATGGACTCGACATTCACAAGAATACATGAAAAGACTTGCTAAAGTGCCTCCTGGTTGTTCTTTATATAAAACTTATGCTGATGCTTTTAAACGACAATATTTGGGTAAACCAAGTATGACTATCAAAGAAAATCATGGTGGTACTCATATTCATCCTTACCTTAACAGAGTAATTTCAGCAAGAGAAATGGCAAGATTACAGAGTTTTCCCGACTCATTTATTTTTGAGGGTTCTATGAAAAAAGCGATGTGGCAAATTGGTAATGCTGTACCTCCTCGTTTAGCAGAATGTATAGGTTATGCGTTGATTCCTTTTTTAAATAAAATTGCTGATGAAAGGAAGAAGAAAGAAGGAAGAAGGAAGAAGGAAGAAGGAAGAAGGAAGAAGTAATTGATAATTTATAGGTGATAATTGATTGTATTTTTGATTTTTGGAGATATCTAATAGTTAATTATCCTGCTTAAACTCAGTTAGTTTTTGATTAAGAGTATTTCGCCAAATCTCAAAGTTATACCAACCACATCCGATACATCCAGTCTCAGCATCTTTTCCAACTTGAGATACATTACCAATGGATAATTGATAATTGATAATTGATAATGAAAGAGTTTTTTAAATCCCTAATTTTATCTCCCTATTTCTACCTAACTCTAAACCTGCTATAATTATCCATGTTCCATTATCAATTATCAATTAATGAACAGTTTTAATACAAAATTCACAGCTTCTTGATTTTAAAAGATTATGATTACCTGCACTATCTTTTTTAAGCAATTGAAATTTTTGTTTAATCTCAGTTTCACTCATATTTAAGTTATGAGTTTCTT
>NZ_JAAHGK010000244.1:0-7238 GCF_010672505.1 Okeania sp. SIO2B9
GCTGAAGACTATGTTAAAGATTTTTTTAAACAAGGTATTTCTGATGCTATTGGTGGGATAAAAAATGGAAAAGTTTTACAAAAAGCTACGGCACAAGCTATTAAATATTTTTTAGATTTGATACAGCAAGAGTTAGAAAATGCGGAATTGAATGAAGGTCAGTTAAAGCAATACGACCGACCTTTAAAACAATTTATTAAAAATCAGTCGATTTTAGAAGTTTTGGTTAGGTTTGATCATGATCTAAAAATTTTAGATACTAATAAACTAGCTATTACCTGGAACGAAATTAATCCACCTTTACCAGATGATTTTGACTGGGAATTAATTGCCAAGCAATATCAGAGAAGGGTGAAAAAAATTATTCGCGAGTCTGATGAATTACGGAAAATCTTAAATTCAGAAAATCTGGATAAATTGGCAAATAAAAACACGGAAATTAAACCAGAATTTGACCTCGAAAAATATCAGGAGGGAATCCGAGAACAATATGGAAATCTGAAATTAGAAAGTTTAGATACCAGTGGTTATGCCTATAATCAATTGAAATTATGGCGAATGTTTATTCCTCAAAATGTCCGGGAATCTCAGGAATTTCTGCCTCAAGTACATGAAATTCCTCAAGAATATCGGCAGCGATTAAGGGAGACTGGGCAGTTTGAGGAAGAACTTTCTCAAGAAAGATTAGAAAGTCTTAGACGCAGATATTTTGAACAGCAGACTCGCTCGGTTTTAGAGTTAGTTGAAAATAGCAATTATCAATATTTAGTTATTCTGGGGAACCCTGGTTCTGGCAAGTCTACTTTATTACAATATATGGCTCTTCAATGGGCAGAATTATCTCGGAAAGATTTACCTTTACAGCCAATTCCTCTATTAATTGAACTACGGACTTATGTGAAGAATCATGATGCTAATAAATGCCAAAATTTTCTGGATTTTCTAGAAAAAGGTAGCGGAATAATTTGTCAACTACCTCAACAGGAACTCCATGCCAAATTACAAAATGGCGATGCTATTGTGATGTTTGATGGATTGGATGAAGTTTTCGATCCAGCAAAGCGAGAGGAAATAATTACTGAGATTCATCGGTTTACAAATGTCTATAAAAATGTGCGGGTTATTGTTACTTCGCGGGTAATTGGTTATCAGCCACAAAAACTCCGAGATGCTGAATTTAATCATTTTATGTTGCAGGATTTGCAAGAGGAACAAATAGAGGATTTTATGCAACGTTGGCATAATTTGACTTATCAGGATGAGGCGGAAAGGGAGAGAAAAAGGGAAAGGTTAAAACGGGCAATTAAGGATTCTTCAGCTATTAAAGAATTGGCAGGAAATCCACTGTTATTAACTATGATGGCTATTCTAAATCGTCATCAAGAATTGCCGAGAGATAGAGCAGAACTTTATAATCAAGCTTCGCGGGTTTTATTACATCAATGGGATATGGAAAGGGCATTAGTTGATGCGAAAATTGATCCGATTACTATTGACTATAAAGATAAACAGGCAATTTTGCGTCAGGTTGCTTTTTTTATGCAGGGAAATATTGCTGGTTTGGCTGGTAATTTGATTTTGGGAGATGATTTAGAAAAGATTATTTGGGAGTATCTAAAAAGTGTAGATATTAATGATGCCAGAACTGTGGCTAGAGCTTTGATGGAACAGTTACGGAGTCGGAATTTTATTTTGTGTTTTGTTGGAGCTGAATATTATGCTTTTGTGCATCGAACTTTTTTGGAATATTTTTGTGCTAGGGAGTTTGTTTGGCAGTTTGAAAAAGAACAGAAAATTGATAAAGATGAATTGATTGAGGATGTTTTTGGTAAGCATTGGCGGGATGAAACATGGCATGAGGTTTTGCGGTTAATTGCAGGGATGATAGATGCTAAGTTTGTGGGGGAAGTTATTAGTTATTTGATGGAGCAAGAGGGGGAAGAGGAAAAGTTTCTGAATTTATTTTTGGCTGGTAAGTGTTTGTTTGAAGTTAGGAGTCGTCATGGTATTGGTGATGTGGGGTTTCGGTTATTAAATAGGTTAAAAGATTTGACTGGGTATGACCTTGGTTATTATTATGGATCTTATAGCGATGAAGCAAAGCTAGTTCGTGAAATTCGTACTCAAGCGGTGGAAGTGGTGGCTACAACTTGGAGGGATGAGCAAAAAACTTATACTTGGCTCAAACAAAGGGTAAACTCTGATAGTGACTCGTATGTAAGAGGTGAAGCGGTGCGACAAATAGCTACTGGTTGGAAACATGAGGAGGGAATTTTAGAATTACTCAAACAATGGGTAGTATCTGATGAACATCCGGATGTACGACGTGAAGCGGTGCAACAAATAGCGACTGGTTGGAAAGATGAGGAGGGAATATTAGAATTACTCAAACAATGGGTAGTATCTGATGAACATCCGGATGTACGACGTGAAGCGGTGCAACAAATAGCGACTGGTTGGAAAGATGAGGAGGGAATATTAGAATTACTCAAACAATGGGTAGTATCTGATGAACATCCGGATGTACGACGTGAAGCGGTGCAACAAATAGCTACTGGTTGGAAACATGAGGAGGGAATTTTAGAATTACTCAAACAATGGGTAAACTCTGATGAGAATTGGCAAGTACGACGGGAAGCAGTGCGACAAATAGCGACTGGTTGGAAACATGAGGAGGGAATATTAGAATTACTCAAACAATGGGTAAACTCTGATGAGAATGAGTTTGTGCGACTGGAAGCGCTACAACAAATAGCGACTGGTTGGAAAGGTAAACCCGGAATTTTAGAATTACTCAAACAATGGGTAGAGTATGATGAAAATTGGCAAGTACGAGGTGAAGCGGTGAAACAAATAGCGACTGGTTGGAAAGGTAAACCCGGAATTTTAGAATTACTCAAACAATGGGTAGAGTCTGATGATAATGAATTTGTGCGACGTGAAGTGGTGACACAAATAGCGACTGGTTGGAAACATGAGGAGGGAATATTAGAATTACTCAAACAAAGGGTAAACTCTGATGAACATCCGGATGTACGACGTCAAGCGGTGCGACAAATTGCTACTGGTTGGAAAGGTAAACCGGGAATATTAGAATTACTCAAACAATGGGTAGTATCTGATGAGAATGAGTTTGTGCGACTGGAAGCGCTACAACAAATAGCTACTGGTTGGAAAGATGAGGAGGGAATTTTAGAATTACTCAAACAAAGGGTAAACTCTGATGAAGATTCGGATGTACGACTGGAAGCGGTGAAGCAAATAGCGACTGGTTGGAAAAATCAACCCGGAATTTTAGAATTACTCAAACAAAGGGTAAACTCTGATGAAGATTCGGATGTGCGACGTGAAGCGGTGAAACAAATTGCTACTGGTTGGAAAGGTAAACCGGGAATTTTAGAATTACTCAAACAATGGGTAGAGTATGATGAGAATTGGGATGTGCGAGGTGAAGCGGTGAAACAAATTGCTACTGTTTGGAAGCATGAGGAGGGAATTTTAGAATTACTCAAACAATGGGTAAACTCTGATGAAGATTCGGATGTGCGACGTGAAGCGGTGGAACAAATAGCTACTGGTTGGAAACATGAGGAGGGAATTTTAGAATTACTCAAACAATGGGTAAACTCTGATGAGAATTGGCAAGTACGACGGGAAGCAGTGCGACAAATAGCTACTGGTTGGAAACATGAGGAGGGAATTTTAGAATTACTCAAACAAAGGGTAAACTCTGATGAAGATTCGGATGTGCGACTTGAAGCGGTGAAACAAATAGCTACTGGTTGGAAAAATCAACCCGGAATTTTAGAATTACTCAAACAAAGGGTAAAGTCTGATGAGAATTGGCAAGTACGACGGGAAGCAGTGCGACAAATAGCGACTGGTTGGAAAAATCAACCCGGAATTTTAGAATTACTCAAACAAAGGGTAAACTCTGATGAAGATTCGGATGTACGACTTGAAGCGGTGAAACAAATAGCTACTGGTTGGAAAAATCAACCCGGAATTTTAGAATTACTCAAACAAAGGGTAAAGTCTGATGAGAATTGGCAAGTACGACGGGAAGCAGTGCGACAAATAGCGACTGGTTGGAAACACGAACCCGGAATTTTAGAATTACTCAAACAAAGGGTAGAGTCTGATGAAGATTCCGATGTGCGATGTGAAGCAGTGAAACAAATAGCGACTGGTTGGAAAAATCAACCCGGAATTTTAGAATTACTCAAACAAAGGGTAAACTCTGATGAAGATTCGGATGTACGACTTGAAGCGCTACAACAAATAGCTACTGGTTGGAAAAATCAACCCGGAATTTTAGAATTACTCAAACAAAGGGTAAAGTCTGATGAGAATTGGCAAGTACGAGGTGAAGCAGTGAAACAAATAGCGACTGGTTGGAAAAATCAACCCGGAATTGTAGAATTGTTTGATCACACAGTCCTCAATGACCCCTTTCAACGCGAACATGAATTTCAAACCAACCCTCGACAAATAGCGCTAGAAGCAATAGTCAAACAATATCCGGACCATCCGCAAACCCTCCCACTATTACAAGACAGAGCAGAAAATGACCCAGACGAAAAACTGCGGAAGTGGGCAAAAGAGAAATTGCGACAATTAGAGAATTAGTCCACGTCAGATTTTTCACTTTTGTTGGGTTGCGCTGTCGCTTAACCCAAGCTACTTCCTTCTTCGGGGTTGCTGATGCGTGGGTATGATTTGTATTTTTTGGTAGTTGCTAAACTATTGAATAACAAATATTTGAGATTGTTCAATTTTTATTTTCATACCTTGATTCAGCAACGCCCCTTCTTCATTACCTTGCCCCTGCTTCAATGGCAGAGTTAGCCATTTTTTTCAAAGTCTCCCCCTCAATTTCTGGACTTTGACCAACGCCTTTTAAGGAAATACGATAGAATACTCCTTGATATTCCCACCCAATAATTGGAGGCGCACAAGATGCTCCACAAGTTAAAGGTCTAAAATATCCTTTAATGTCTTGTACTAAACTCAATTCTCGACTAAATTCATCATCTAAAGGTTTGCCTCCTTTTTCTCCACTGATATAACCAATGGAGCAAGCATTAGCAGTACAATCTTTTTCAAAAGCTAAAGTTATTTCATAACTATTATTTGTACCTTTCCCATCAACATAAATTTGATTATCTGTGCCTGTAATTAATAATTGACTCGGAAGTAAAATTGGCACTTTAGTTTGTTGTTTGATTTTCGGTAAAATCTCTGTTAATTCTGCCGCGACTGGTTGAGAATTTTGTGTCAATAACTGACTTGTTACTGGATTAATTTGATAATTTGATGGTCTCACAATAGGTTGTTTCCAACCCATAGATATTGTGAGGTAGGTCAACAAAATTATATTTTCAAAGTGAATAAGAATAGACATAATTAGGGTTTGCGCTTATAAAGTCTTTTTGCTGGGGTAGGAGACAGGAGACAGGAGACAGGAGACAGGAGAAATGGGAATGAGCGAGGAGGTAGGAGTAAGAATTGTCCCAAGATTGTTCTGCCCAACTCTTGCCTAAAATACGCTCCTTCTTTGAGTATGAAGAGCTGAAAAATTTGCACTTTGTATATGAGGTACAGAAATTAACAATTAGATGTTTGTAGTGTGGGCATCTTGCCCGCTTTGACGCATACCTTATTAATGTGGAATTTGCTGTATATTCCTTTACAGAAGAAGCAAGAAGTAATATCAAGGGTGAAATCTGTAGGGCCGTTCGCCCCTACTCCCCTACATCTCCCCTTATTTACGTTTAGCCGCAGCTTTCTCTTTATCCTTCTGTTTCTTCTTAGCAGCTTTCTCAGCTTTCTTAGCAGCTTTTTCAGCCATAATCTTTGCCACCCTTTCTGCCTCTTTTTCCTCCTCAATCTTATCTAGATAATAATGATAATCTCCTAAATAAACATGAAAATCACCATCACGAATTTCCACAATTTTATTTGCCACTTGAGAAATAAAATAACGGTCGTGAGAAACAATAACCACAGTTCCGTCATAATTTTTCAAAGCCTCCTCCAACATTTCCTTTGCTGGAATATCCAAATGATTTGTTGGCTCATCAAGTAACATAAAATTACCTGGTTTAAGTAACATTTTTGCTAAAGCTAAACGTGCCTTTTCTCCCCCACTCAAAGCAGCTACTTTTTTAAATACGGTCTCACCACTAAATAAGAAATTACCAAGTAAAGTTCTTACCTCTTCATTTTTCCACTCCGGCACCTCATCATGAATAGTTTCCATCACATTTTTTGTCAGGTCTAAAGCTTCCGCTTGATTTTGCTCAAAATAACTAGGAATAACATTATGATTACCTAATTTAACAGTACCTTCTGTAGGTTCTTCCATTCCCATAATCATCCGCAAAATAGTAGATTTCCCACAACCATTCGGCCCCAAAAAAGCAATCCGGTCGCCTCTTTCTATCTCTAAATTTGCTCCTAAAAATAAAATTTTCTCCCCATAAGTATGAACTAAATCTTTAATTGTTACTACCTCTCTACCACTACGTGGTGCTGGAGGAAAACGGAAACTTAAACTTCTTAATCCTGCTACGGGTGCCTCTACAAGTTCTACTTTTTCTAATTGTTTTTCTCTACTTTTTGCCTGGGTACTCCGAGTAGCACTAGCGCGAAAACGTTCCACAAAAGCTTGTTGTTTTTCTATTTCTTTTTGTTGTCGTTCATAAGTGCTCAGTTGTGCCGCTTGATTTTCTAACTTTTGTTGTAAATAAGCCGAATAATTACCCAAATAAGTATTAGAAACTCCTCGTTCTGTTTCCACAATTTGAGTCGAAAGACGGTCAAGAAATTCCCGGTCATGGGAAACTATAACCATAGGAGTAGTTAATTTTTTCAAATAATCCTCTAACCATTCAATTGTTTCTAAATCTAAGTGGTTCGTAGGTTCGTCCAATAATAATATATCTGGATTTTGTAGGAGAATTTTACCCAAACTCATACGCATTTGCCAACCACCACTAAAAGCACTAACCAAGCGATCGCCATCTTCCGGTTCAAATCCCATTTCGGGCAATATTTTCTCAATTTCTGCATCTAGTCCATAACCATTTAAACCTTCAAATTGTCGTTGTAAACGGTCTAATTTATGTATCAATTCATCCAACTCTTCTGGACTAGAAGTTTCCATTTCTCGCTGTACTTTTTCTAGAGATTCATGGATTTCATTTGCCTCCTTAAATACCCTCCAAAATTCTTCA
>NZ_JAAHGK010000245.1:0-7237 GCF_010672505.1 Okeania sp. SIO2B9
GTCGGGAGGTAGACAAACATCTTGATCGAAGCGGATCAACATTTATTTATGTAAGGGGGTGCTTTCCGCCCCACCCTGTGGAGGAGTGGGGAAACCAGCACCCCCTTACCAACCCCCTTATGGTTGTTTTGCTAGATGTAAACATTTTTCCCATCCCCAGTCGTGAAAAATATTACTGAAGAGAATTGCATCATACCCAGAAGGAAAAGGCTGTTGGAAAAAATCTCCCACATAAGTATCTACTCTATCAGATAATCCAGCTTCTGCTATATATTCTTGTGCTATGTCGCATACTGTTGGTAATTCTAAAATAGTACAGTGCATTTGGGGGTAACGCCGAGCTAAGGCAAAACAAAAAGCACCAGAACCACCTCCCACATCGAGAAGACGTTTGACACCAAAAAAGTCACCTCTCAAGGCAGCACCAAGTGCAGGAGTAAGACTTTGACTGTGCATGTGTCTAGTAAAAGCTTCAGCCTTTTCTTGATCTGCTTCGTGAGTTTCCCAAATACCCTTCTCGTCATAAATACTAGACCTATCATTTTGGACAGCCTCTAGCAGTTCTGAATGTGACAAAGGGTTATCGCGCATAAAATGCAGTATACCACCCCAGTAGTAAGGACTATCAGGAAGTAAAAAATTTTGTGATACCTGGGTAAGATGGAATTTTCCCTTAAACTGCACAAGATAGCCTAGTGATGTCATTACTCCTAAAAGTGCTTCAGTAGCACGAGACCCTAAAGACAAATTTGTTGCTACTTCTTCAGCAGTTGCAGGCTTTTTGTCTAATAAAGAGAAAAGTCCTAGCTCGTCTGCAACAGTAAGTGTAGGGAAGTGGAACATCGATAACCATGTATCCCAAAGCGGTTTATCATCACAAGTTAGTATTTCTAGTTCTTGGTCTAGATCGGATATTGACATCATATTTTATTTTATCCAAAAAAAGTGATATTTTTTGAAAAGTATAAATTTGAGAACTTAATATATATATATATATATATATATATCACGAAAATTCGGTCTCCAGAAAATTTCAAATTATTTGCTACAAATATTTGCTCCCTTTTCCCTATAGACCATAGTTTTGTAACATACTTTTTTTTACTTAGTAAAGCTTGTCTACTTAAGATGATTTTTAAAAGCCAAATTGAGACAAATTACTATCTGACAACATTTCAATATTTCAACCTTAATTATTGGTGATTTATGGCAAAAACACAACTATTTTTGTGTAAATCCTGATAGGTTGTAACATTTTATCTAACGGGGTTTGGTCTCCTTTCCCCAAGCTAAAATGGGATGAAAAGACCAAACCCCTACAGTTTTTTTTCACAAATCATTTAGGGTTGCTATATTATGACAAAAAAATTTGGGTCTGGTGCTGAATCTTTTAAGAAGATAAAAAAAGAGAATATTCCTCAGTTCCAGTCCCCTGATTGCAGAGGTACTATTCCCTGTTCCCTGTTCCCTTTTCCCTGTTCCCTGTTCCCTGCTATATAACTGATAACTGAAATGACTATTCAACCCCGAAAAAGATTTGCTCAACATTGGTTGAGGAGTGACAAAGCTCTCAATAAAATTGTCCAAGCTGCTGAATTATCCGACAGCGATCGCCTCCTAGAAATTGGTCCAGGTACAGGCATCCTGACTCATCGTTTATTACCCCTAGCAGCTTCCGTTGTTGCAGTAGAAATTGACAGAGATTTATGTCAAAAGTTAGTTAAAAAAATTGGCTCTGTAGAAAATTTTTTATTGTTACAAGGAGATATTTTATCCCTAGATTTAGAAACAAATTTGGCACAATTTCCAGCTTTCCAAAATCCTAATAAAGTTGTAGCTAATATACCCTATAATATTACCGGACCAATCCTAGAAAAACTATTAGGAACAATTGCCCAACCTGTAGCTAATAGTTATGATTTAATCGTCTTATTATTACAAAAAGAAGTAGCGGATAGAATCTGCGCTCGACCAGACTCAAAAGCTTATAGTTCCCTCTCAGTAAAAATTCAATATTTAGCCAACTGTGAATTTATTTGTGATGTACCTGCCAAAGCATTTTATCCCCCACCAAAAGTTGACTCAGCAGTAATACGACTACGCCCTCAATTAATAGAACCCCAGGCAAATAATCCTAAACAAATGGAAACATTAGTTAAATTAGGTTTTTCTAGTAAACGGAAAATGTTAAGGAATAATCTTAAAGCAGTTATTGAACGCGATCGCCTCTTCCCATTACTAGAAAAGTTAAAAGTAAATCCTCAAGTTCGTGCAGAAGATTTAAGCGTGCAGCAGTGGGTAGCACTAGCAAATAGCATAGAACCCATTTGAGAACTATCTATTTAGGGTTTGCTGAAAAAGTCTTATGGGTGAGGGTAAGAGACAACCCACCCCTCGCCCCTCCCCCTCCCAGGAGGGGAATACAGGAGACAGGAGTCAGGAGGAATGGGAATTATAGAGGAGGTAGGAAGAAGAGTTGTCCCAAGATTGTTCTGCCTTTGTTTGCCCTCAATACTAATATGCATGAACTTTTTATACCAAAAAGCTAGCACTTTTTTCCCTCCAAAAAGGCTGAAACCTTTATCCGTCAATGCTTTGAAATTTAATCAGCCAGCCCTATCTATTTCTGGATTCTGAATTCTGATTCACTATCTTATTACACCGATGCTACCGGATTTTATATGACTTCTGACTTCTGACTTCTGACTTGCGCGTAGCGCTATAGCTCTTACCCCATAGCAAGAGCTAGATACACCGGATTCCACTTTGGTGAGGTACACCCGCGGGAGCAAGATGCTCGCACTAAGAACATTTAATGATTAATATCTGTACTTCATATGCTTGGAATCTGCTGTAATTCGATCGCTTACTTAGTCAAAAAGTCCTTTTTTTTCCCTTTTTTTCCTGACAATTATAATTACAGGTTGTGCATCTTCTGGGGTTTCACCTGATGCTTTCAGTTGTTTGATCATTTTTCCTATATTCTTGGATATCTTACCTTCACCTCTCTGCAAATCACGGATATCTTTACTTTTAGCCGTGCCCATCTCTAAAATAATGGTGTTTGTTTTTTGCTTCATCTTTTTCTTCATTTTTTTCTCCTTGTTATTTATGGGTACTAAATTAAGTACTTGTATGTAATTTTAGTTACAAAACTCAAAGCCCTTGGTCTACATTTTAAGTTGTCTAATATTTTAAGCTTTTGATATGTCAAATAAAGTAATAGTGACTGTTATAACTTGTTAACCCAGCAGTCTTTTCTGTGTTTTTTGTGATAAAAATTTTAGATTTCTTAACTGGCCAACAATATTTGACAAAAATTGGACAACCAATACAATACCATACCATTTCTCAAAAACTTTTCAACTTGGCTATTGAGTAGGGAACACGGGGAAAGTTATTCGGTTATTTTTAATTACTTAATTAGGGTTTGCGCTCATATCTTATATTATCAGCTTTTTATTCCCCCTTCCGGAGCTGTTGCCTGCGCGCAGCGCTATAGAAACCCTGTAGAGAAGATGTTGGTATAGCAAGGAACGAGTTATTTAGGACATAGAATAAATAACAAATCCAATTTCAAATACCTAAAACATGAATTTAATTGGCCAAGAATTTCAACCCATAGCAGCGATCGCCACAACTCCCACAGCAACAAAATTATTGCAACCTATTTGTCAGACAATGGGGGCAACTCTGTGGATGCCAGACTCTTGTCAACACACAACAAATTCTACTGTTAACGCCGAAATTTACACTGACTCTCTGAAAAATCATCTAGCAAATATTTGGCAAAACTATAGTGCTATAGTTTTCTGTCTCGCCAGCGGTGCAGTTGTACGTTTAATATCTCCACTTTTAAAAGATAAATATTGCGATCCAGCAGTAGTCGTTGTAGATGAAGCAGGTAAATTTGTCATTAGTTTATGTAGTGGTCATCAAGGTGGTGCCGATAAACTAACTAATGTACTCGCTCGCCTCCTGAACGCTACCCCAATTATTACAGGCGCATCCCATAATTTGGAATTACCTGGTGTTGATATTTTGGGTAAACCTTTTGGTTGGCAGCGAGGAGAGGGAGACTGGAATAGAGTCAGTGGAATAGTTGCTAGAGGAGAAACTGTACAAGTAATTCAGGAAGTGGGTTCGACCTTGTGGCAAGAGCATCTACCCCAGAATCATCCATTTTATTTTGGATTTCCAGAAATAGGCGATCGCTCATCCCCTACTCCCAAGGCCAGAATTTGGATTAGTTTTACTAAGCGCCAGTTTTCTCCAGATTCAGATTTACCGAAAGTGCAATGGCATCCACGAGTTTTGTGGATAGGGGTTGGTTGTGAAAGAGGTACTTCTAAAAAATTAATTGCAACTGCTATTCAACAAGTATTTCAAACTAATCATTTAGCAAAAGGAGCGATCGCTGGAATTGCCACTATCGATCTTAAAGCTGATGAAATAGGGTTAGTAGAATTTTGTCAGGAACAAGATTTACCCTTGCAGACTTTTTCTTCCGAGTTATTAAGCTGTGTTGAAGTACCTAATCCTTCTAATATTGTTGCTCAGGAAGTAGGAACTCCTAGTGTTGCTGAAGCTGCTGCAATTTTAGGGGTAAAAGAAGGAAGAAGGAAGAGGGAAGAAGGCAGAAGGAAGAAGGCAGAAGGCAGAAGGCAGAAGGAAGAGGGAAGAGGGAAAAAAGAAGAAGGAATGAATAAATGGATAGATACTCAAATTAAAACTAATTATAAACACTATGTAGAAGACGGAGTATTAAACCCAGAAGAAAAAGATAATCTTAATTCAGAATCAAAAGAGAATACTGACAATTTATCCTCGAACTTTCAGGAAATTAATGAAGGTAATTTATTAGTTAGTAAGCAAATATTTCGTCTAGAAGGTGAACCAGGAGCAGCAACTATTGCTGTGGCTATATCTGAAAAAGAATATACAGGAAGAACTGGAAAACTATTGTTAATTGGCACTGGCCCAGGAAAATTAGAACAGATGACACCCGCAGCTCAAATGGCTGTTAGTTCTGCTGATGTTGTCATTGGTTATTCTCTTTATATTGACTTAATTCAACCCTTATTAAATCCTGGGCAAATCATAGAAAAATTACCTATTACTCAAGAAAAAGAACGAGCAGAAAGAGCAATTGAATTGGCAAATTTTGGCTTAAATGTCGCAGTAGTTTCTTCTGGTGATTGTGGAATTTATGGCATGGCAGGATTAGTTTTAGAGCAACTTCGAGCCACAGGTTGGGATGGCAAAATTCCGATAGTAGAAGTATTTCCTGGAGTTAGTGCTTTACAGTCTGCTGCTGCTAGAGTTGGTGCGCCTTTGATGCACGATTTTTGTGCTATTAGTTTGAGCGATTTATTAACACCTTGGGAGGTAATAGAAAAACGTTTAAATGCTGTAGCAATGGCTGATTTTGTTGTGGCACTTTATAATCCTAAATCCCAGAAAAGAACAGAACAATTAGTTAAAGCTGTGAAGATATTTTTAGAATATCGTAAATCGGAAACTCCAGTAGCAATTGTCCGGTCTGTTTATCGAGAAAATGAGGAAATTACCTTGACAAGTCTGGATAAATTATTGGAGTTTTCTATTGATATGTTGACAGTAATTTTGATTGGTAATGAATCTACAGGTATTTACAATAATTGGATGATTACACCCAGGGGTTATTCAACAATTAATAATTAATAATTAATAATTAGGGTTTGCTGATTAAATCTCAAATAATTACTAGATAAAGGTTTTAGCTTTTTTAGGTATTGAAAAAGTGCATGGTTTTCAGCTCTTCATGCTCAAAAAGCTAGTATTTTGGGCTGACTATGGCAGAATAATCTTGGGACAATTCTTACTCCTACCTCCTCGCTCATTCCCCGTTTCTCCTGTCTCCCCCTCCTGGGAGGGGTTAGGGGTGGGTTGTCTCCTGTCTCCTGTCTCCTACTAAAGAGCAAAAAGACTTTTTCAGCAAACCCTAATTACCTCTCCTTGAAAGCGGATAGGATGTAAGTATTTCCTGCAGAATGCGGAGCTAACAGCTATTAGCAGTCAGCTATCAGCAATTAGTAATAAGTAATAAGTAATTACTTCTAAGGTTTAGGAAGAGAACTTTGCCAGTAAATTTTATTCTTTCCTCAATTTCAAAGGTTGCTTTTATCTTCCTCAAAATTAATAGCTGATAGCTAATAGCTGACGGCTATTTGCGGAGCATTCCGGAGGAAATGCTTACCTAATTACCACCAAAAGTAGGAATTGAATCAGAAGGAGGAGCTGTCATTACTGATGAATTATAGGGATTAACTAAATCAGGAGTTCTAATGACTGGTGTACTAGAAAACTGCCGCCTTTGTTCCTCTATATAAAGCTGATTGATTAGGCGTAAGTCGTCAGAAATAGCTTCATCAGGAAACCTTAATATACCAAAATAACGACCTATTTGATTCAAAAACTCTGTTTTCTCAAAAAAGTTACCAGAATATCTTTGACTTGCTTCGTTAAACTCTTCTGCAAAAGGTTGATATGTACCAACAGGATCTTCAGGATGTCCCGCTTGAGCAATTTGGACAGATGTTAGAGTCGCGATCGCTGAAAAAATCATTATGCCACTAAGGCTTTTCCAATTCATGGCCATACGTTATTATTTATTGTAGGTTATTACTGGTGACATCTCCCATACTAAGCTGACGCTATAGTGTGGACTTCTCGTTTCGCAGCCCCGGTATTCCGTCGGGCAAGCGCGTGCTTTAAGGACGGAATGCCCTGCCGCCCTATTTTTTATGCCACGTTCACATCGCGGTCTATTGCTATGCCACAGTGCGGACAAGAATGGCTAAATTGCTCATATTATAGCAGTGAGATTATATGGCAAAAAATTATATATTTTGGAACTATTTTAATTAAAAGTATGACAAATCAAATTTCATCCTTAGCTACTCTTGATTTAACCACCATCAAACAAGAACTACTCGATTTGTTATGTAATTTAGCTTATCGCGAAGGGGATTTTATCTTATCTTCTGGACAACGTAGCTCCTATTACATAAATGGTAAATACGTCACTCTTCATCCCCAAGGTGCTTTAGCAATTGGACGGTTATTATTGTCCATCTTACCTGAAGATACTCAAGGTGTAGCAGGTTTAACTTTAGGTGCAGATCCAATAGTTACTGCTGTTAGTGTAGTCTCAGCTTATGAAAATCGTCCAATACCAGCTTTAATTATCCGAAAA
>NZ_JAAHGK010000246.1:0-7215 GCF_010672505.1 Okeania sp. SIO2B9
TATTTACTTGAAATCCTCCAGAAGCGATCGCTAAGTTAAACGTTATGGTAGTTTTGAATAGGTTATTTTTCCCAGATTAAAAAAATCTTAATAAACTATGCAAAAATGCTTATCTCTACTAATAGCAACTGTGTTAATGGTACTACCATTAACAGCCTGCGAAGAAGAAAGTCAACAAACCACCAGTCGTCTAGATATAGTCAAAGAGCGTGGTAAATTAAACTGTGGGGTAGAAGGAGCTATACCAGGATTTAGCTTTGTAGACCAAAATGGCAACTACTCAGGAATAGATGTGGATATTTGTAAGGCAGTTGCAGCAGCTTTATTTAACGATCCAAATGCTGTAGAATATCGTAACCTAGATTCAACTGAACGTTTCACAGCTTTGAATGGTGGAGAAGTAGATATGCTTTCTCGAAACACAACTTGGACAGTAAGTCGGGATACCACCGTTGGTCTAGAGTTTGCCCCCACAACATTTTATGATGGTCAAGGGATGATGGTCCGTACTGATAGTGGGATTAATTCTTTGGAGGGTTTGGAAGGCAAATCAATTTGTGTTGAAGCAGGTACAACCACAGAACTAAATTTAACAGACAATCTCCGTAAACGAAACATTGAAGCAGAGACATTAACATTTCAACAAGCAGACCCTGCTTATGCTGCTTATGCAGAAGGACGTTGTGATGGGATGACTTCTGATAAATCTCAGTTATTGGGTCGTCGTAGTACTCTACCTAATCCAGATACTCATACTATCCTAGATGTTACTATGTCCAAGGAACCTTTAGGTCCTGTGACGAAAAATAATGATTCAGCTTGGTTTGACGTGGTTAAGTGGGTAACTTACGCTTTGATAGAAGCAGAAGAGTTAGGTATTACCCAAGCAAATGTAGATGAAAAGAAAAATTCTGATGACCCCACAGTCAAACGCTTTTTAGGAGTAGAGGGAGACCTAGGTGAAGGTTTGGGTTTGAGTAATGATTTTGCTTATAGAGTTATTAAGCAAGTAGGCAACTATGGTGAAGTTTATGACCGTAATTTAGGAGCACAATCTCAATTTAAGTTACCTCGCGGTCAAAATAATTTATGGACAAATGGTGGATTACTTTATTCTCCTCCATTCCGGTGACATCCTCCCGGCGCTGAATCAATAGATAAAGCGCGGGCTTCCAACATCACTGTTAGATATTGCTGCCCTACGCCACTTGTCTAGGTAAAAAGCCCCCGACAGCCCGACTTGACAGCCAATTTCTTTCCCCCAGAGTCCCTGGGTACTAAGTGCTTCGTAGCCTCGGTTACAGATTTCCTGAGCTGAGGCTATGTCGCGATCGACCTCATACTTACATTCTGGGCAGCTATGCCATCTATCAGACAGTTCTTTCCTCACTTCAATTCGGCAGTTTGGGCAGGTTTGAGATGTCCCCTTGTGGTCTACTTCGGCGACATATACCCCTCGCTTTTTTCCCACATAAGAAAGAATACTCCGAAACTGCCCAAAAGCCGCATCAATCGTGTGTTTGCCAAGAAATCCTTTTGCCATAACTCGGAAATCAATATCCTCAACGAAGATTGTTCCGGCCATGTCACACAATTTGTGAGCTAACTTGAACTGATAGTCTTTGCGCTTGAAACCGATATGATTGTGCTGCTTTTCTACTTTAATCCTGGCTGTTTCATAGTTAGCAGAACGTTTTTTCTTCTTCGACAATCTGCGTTGTAGCACTTTCAGCCGACGATGCTCTGTTGCAAAGAATTTGCGTCCTGGTTCTGTAAAGCCGTCACTGGTTGCCAGATAACTGTTCAGTCCGATATCTATTCCCACGAAATGACCATGAGGCTCTGGTTCTGGTATAGAAATATCAGATTGAATGGCAATAACAGCAAACCACCCCATCGCTTTTTTGAGAATTCTGACTTGTTTGACAACAAACCCGTCAGGGATTGGTCGATGCAAGTTGATTTGGACTCTCCCTAACTTGGGTAACTTGATTTGCCACCCTGTAATTGGGTTGGTGGAAAACTGAGGGAAAAGTATCGACTTCATTTGTCCATACTTTTTGTACCTAGGAAATCCGTAACCTCTATTCTGGAAAAAGTCCCAAGCATCCTGCAATCTCCTGATGGTTGTTTGCAGAACCTGAGAGGGGACTGCTGCTAAACGAGGAAACTCTTTTTTAGCTTTGGGGAGTTTGTTTTGCTGTTGCTGATACCCAGGGAATGGATAATCGGCGCTCATTATGTACTCTGACTCCAAGCTACACCTATCTACTGGACACTTTCTAGAAGCAATCCAGTCTTTCAGTTCCCTGAGCGCGTAGTTGTAAGTTACTCGACAAGTTTCGAGCCATTCATTGAGCAACTCGACTTGTTTTTGATCGGGGTAAATGCGATAGGTGTAGTTTAGATTTAGCATGAAAAGAATCTTACCACAAAAAACAGATTGTAGTAACTGCTAATTTTACCGGGTTTGACCGGATAAAATTAGCTTGGGGGAGTCGATGTATCCCGGCGCTAATTATCCGCGAATATAGCGCGGGACTTATAGCTCCCCCAAACCCCCTCAAAAGTTAAAGGAGAGGCTTTAAACCTTAATTATTCGGTAAATGAAAAGTTCTTAGCAGGAGAGTGAAAAGAAATTATGCAAAAATGGGTATATTTGCTATTGACAATTTTGCTATTTTCCACATACTTGACATCTTGTGAAAATTCCCAATCTGAACCAACCCCACCAGGAAAAAGTCGTTTAGATGTTGTGAAAGAACGTGGCAAACTACATTGTGGTGTAGAAGGATACATACCCGGATTTAGTTTTGTAGACAAAAATGGCAACTATTCCGGAATAGATGTGGATATTTGCAAGGCAGTAGCAGCAGCTTTATTTAATGACCAAAATGCTATAGAGTATCGTAACCTAGATTCAACTGAGCGTTTCACAGCTCTCAATGGTGGAGAAGTAGATATGCTTTCTCGAAACACAGCTTGGACAGTAAGTCGAGATACCACCGTAGGTCTAGAATTTGCCCCCACAACATTTTATGATGGTCAAGGAATGATGGTTCGTGCTGATAGTGGAATTAAATCTTTAAAGGACCTCGAAGGTAAATCAATTTGTGTTGAAGCAGGTACGACCAGAGAACTTATTTTATCAGATAATCTCCTTAAACGAAATATTCAAGCTGAGACATTAACATTTCAACAAGCAGACTCAGCTTATGCTGCTTATGCAGAAGAAGGACGTTGTGATGGGATAACTTCCGATAAATCTCAGTTATTGGGTCGTCGTAGCACTTTACCTAATTCCGAACAACATATTATTTTAAATACTAACCTTTCAAAAGAACCTTTAAGTCCAGCAACAAAGAATAATGATTCAGCTTGGTTTGATGTAATTAAATGGGTAATTTATGCTTTGATAGAAGCTGAAGAATTAGGTATTACTCAAGCAAATGTAGACGAGAATAAAAATTCTGATGACCCAACAATAAGACGTTTTTTAGGAGTAGAAGGAAATATAGGTGAAGGTCTAGGTTTAAGTAATGATTTTGTCTATCGTGTAATTAAACAAGTAGGCAACTATGGTGAAATTTATGACCGAAACCTAGGAAAAAATTCTCCATTTAAACTGCCTCGCGGTCAAAATAATTTGTGGACTAATGGAGGTTTACTTTATTCACCTCCCTTTCGCTAAAAATTTTAAATTTTAAACAATAATGCCATTTTCAAAAAATATTGCTACATTGGCTATTCAAGGTATTAGGTGTTAGGTGGTAGGTGGTAGGTATAAGAAATAAACAGTGAAGATTTTTCAATTCCGTTCAGCATCTATATTTTACTGTAACAATCTTTCTTGAATTTGGTATAAAAATGATTGACCAGGAAAATCAAAAAATTCCACTATGGCGAGATGAAAGATTTTGGCGTATTGCCTTACAAGTTATCGCTATAGTAATTTTTGTTGCGGTTGTAGCTATAATGATTAGCAATCTTAACCGTAATTTAGTACAACAAGGTACAAAATTTGGATTTAGTTTTCTAGGAAACGAAGCTGGATTTAGTATTAGTGAAAGTCTCATTCCCTACAAAGCAAAAGACCCCTATAATCAAGTATTATTAGCAGGTCTGATTAATTCTCTGCGGGTAATGATTTTGGGAATTTTCTTCACAACAATAGTCGGAATATTAGCAGGAATTACTAGCTTTTCCGAAAACTGGTTACTACGAAATTTGAATCGGGTTTATGTAGAAGTTGTCAGAAATACCCCTCTACTATTACAGTTATTTTTCTGGTATTTTGCAGTTTTTTTCACTCTTCCCAAACCAGAAGAAAAATTAGAATTACCAGGACCAATATTTATGAGTAAACGAGGAATATCTATTCCTTGGCCGGAAAATACTCAGAATGTTTGGTTATGGTTAATAGTTTTGGTCTTAGGAGCGATCGCTGTTATATTTATTTGGCAGTGGCGAAATAAGTTAATGACGGAAAAAGCTACCTCTGGTCAACCTCAACTTATCGCTGTAATTAGTATTGGAATTATCGAATTATTAATTATTATATTTGCTCTAGGTTGGCAACCACCAATAGCAACAGAAACAGGCGCAACAGAAGGGGGATTAAATTTAACATTAGAACTGTCAGCTTTACTGGTAGGATTAGTATTTTATACAGGTGCATTTATTGCTGAAATTGTTCGTTCCGGCATTCAAGCAGTACCAAAAGGACAATGGGAAGCAGCAAAATCTTTAGGATTAAAATCTAGTTTAGTCATGCGGTTGGTAATTTTTCCCCAAGCATTAAGGGTAATGATTCCACCATTAAATAGTCAATATATGAACTTAGCAAAAAACTCTAGTTTAGCAATAGCTATTGGTTATCCAGATTTATATTCCGTTGCTAATACTACTTATAATCAAACAGGTCGTCCAGTAGAAGTATTTATTCTAATTATGGCAGTTTATCTTTTGATAAATTTGATAATTTCATTGTCTATGAATTCCTTAAATAAAAGCGTTCAACTCAAAGAAAGATAACAAAACAATGAATAATGAATAATGAATAATTATTAATTAGGGTTTGCTGAATCAAGTATGAGTGCTAGGGGTAGAAGTCAGGAGTCATAAATCAGGAAAAATAGGAATTATAAATGAGGTAGTCGGAAAAGTTTTCCCTTAATTTTTCTGTCATAATCATCCCGAAACAATAGCTTTATGCAGCTCTTTCCACCGAAAAGCTCATACTTTTTTAGACAAAAAAATGCTACAACCAATATCAGTCAATGCTTTAATATTAAATCAGCAAGCCCTAATTAATAATTACCGAATAATTAATAATTATTAATTAAATAATTTTGCTTTAAAGCCTCCCCTTTCAAAGGCAAAAAAGCGGTCGATATTCGGAGCTTCCCGAAGGGTGGGATGGATGGGTTTCCTAACCATATCCAATCGACCAAGAGAAGAAATAATATTTCCTTATTTTCAATTCCGTAACGGTTTTAACCTTCTTGTAATTATCAATTATCCATTATCAATTAATGAACTCTCCTTACGTCACAAAAATAATGGCAATTCACCACCAGCGAAAAATCCTCCCATCTCCCTAACTCCTCCGCTCCCCTTGAGGGTTTTGGACTGAAAACCAGGCAGTTTTTTCAACCCTAAAAACACTTTAGCCAATATCAGTCAATGCTTTGAGATTAGATAGTTCAGCAATTAACAATTAACAATTAATAATTAATAATTACTTCTTCTTAAAACGGATAGGATTGACTAAAATGATTTTTTTAAGTAGTCGTGCAAAATCAATTTCCTAGTTGAGAGAGGGAACAGGGAACAGGGAACAGGGAACAGGGAACAGGGAGAAATAATTGATAACTTCTGGATAAGATTGGAGATATATAATAAAATGTGTAATTAATTTTGCATAAGAACTAATGTGTAATTAATTTTGCATAAGCACTTATTTTGTCCCCTATCCAAGGGGCTGCTTCAAGGCGTGAATTGTTGAATTAATAATTATTAACTATCAACTATCAACTATCAACTATCAACTCTTAATTATTAATTATTAATTATTCGGTAAACCCTAATTATATGAAAACAATTAATACTAATAAATCATCAGCACCTCCATTTCAGGAAAATAATCCTATAGAATGGCTCAGACAAAATTTTTTTAGTACCTGGTATAACACCTTATTAACTATTATCTTACTCAGCATTATTACCAAGGGAATAACAGGTTTTATCTCTTGGGCAACAACTCAAGCAGAATGGGAAGTAATCAAAGTTAATTTGCCATTATTAATGGTAGGTAGATATCCTAAAGACCAATATTGGCGCATCTGGTTAATAGTTAGCATAATTTCTAGTTTATCTGGTTTCTCTTGGGGAATTATTGCCAGAAACTCAGCCACATTATTTTCCCAACCAGTATTAATTTTTCTAGCTGTCATACCTGCCATTTTATTATTAATTCCAGTAACAACCCCATTCAAACTCTTACTAATAGGAATAGTTATTTTAGTTATTAGTACTGCATGGGTAGGAAAAATTTTAGGCAAAAAAATTCCAAATATAGGTAAATACATATCTTTTATTTGGTTTATAGCCTTTCTCTTAATTATCTGGTTAATCGGAGGAGGATTAGGTTTAAAATCTGTATCTACAAACGACTGGGGAGGTTTAATGTTAACTATATTAATGGCTATAGTTAGCATTTTTCTATCTTTTCCTCTAGGAATTTTATTAGCTTTAGGCAGACAAAGTAAATTACCAGTAATCAAAATATTTTCTATTGGTTATATTGAAATTATCCGAGGATTACCTTTAATATCAATCTTATTTATGGGGCAAATTATGATTCCCCTATTTCTACCAGATGGAATGCGACCAGACCGGATTTTACGAGCAATATTAGGATTAACTTTATTTAGTTCAGCTTACCTAGCAGAAAATATTAGAGGAGGTTTACAGTCCGTACCAAGAGGTCAAACAGAAGCAGCAAAAGCATTAGGTTTTAATACTCCATTAGCATTAGGATTAATTGTATTACCCCAAGCATTAAAAGTTGCTATTCCCTCAATTGTAGGTCAGTTTATTAGTCTATTTCAGGATACAACTTTATTATCAATCGTCGGATTATCAGAATTATTACGCATGAGTCGCTCAATCTTAGCTCAACCACAATTTTTAGGAGATTATGCAGAAGTTTAT
>NZ_JAAHGK010000247.1:0-7169 GCF_010672505.1 Okeania sp. SIO2B9
TGAGAAAAAGAACATAGTTTTTCTCCTAATAAATTCCCTAATCTTTGAAAAACCTGAAACTTCAAGGAATTCAAATCGCAAGTCACCCGCGAAAAATTGTCATCGAAATGGGCAGGTCCGGCATTTGTTACAGCATAGCTATGAGATGTTAATGAGGTAGTTTTCAGCTTTCCTGATAACTGGAAACTACCACTTTTATGAGGGTAAGGCCAGAAAAAAGCCGATGATATCAGAGAAATAATTTTAAAATCTGGGTCTTCTTCGCAAAGTAACTCCGCTGACATAGAACAATGTACGTCACCAGATAGAAAAACTACCCGTTTAATTTTATTGGTGCGGATAAATTCCAAAAGTTCGGTGCGTTGGTGCAAATATCCACTCCATTTATCTAGCTCAGTCTTTTTAAAGTCTGGGAAAAATGGAACTGCTGAGGCAACAAACTTTACTCGCTCTGACCCATCTGCTAGCCATTTTTTTAAAGCTTCAAACTGATCTTCATTAATTATTTCTCGCTCTTCAAATGCTGGATCGCAGGATTCTGCCTCGTCACGCTCTGTGCGGGTATCGGTTACAAAAAAGTCACAGCATCCGTCTGTAAATTTGTACCAGAGTTTTGAGGGCGAACCAATAACATCAGCTTTGTCATCTACAATCTCGAATAACGGACTGTGACTCATCTGATAGGTAATGTAAGCATGAATTGCTACAGGGAATAGAGTCACCCAATCCTTCGGCGACGCTTTGGACGGCCAGTTATCCTCTATTTCGTGGTCGTCAAGAGTCATGTAGGTAGGAATTTGCCCCATCAGTTCGCGAATATGGGGTTGGGTAAAGGTCTCTTGATAGCGACTAAAAAACTCCTCAATTGTGCGATCTGCACCGATAGCATTGAGGTCGTCGGCATAAATTTGGTCTCCTACCATGAGCAAGGAATTAGTAGTTGTACCAGAGTTTATTTGTTTGAGAATAGATTCAAAAGTTTTGTCGCCGCGATCGTCAAACCAAGAACCAAATAATTTTAGCAGATAACGACAAGAACCAAAAATAAATGAGCGACTCTTTTTCGGATCTGTGGAAGCAGTCTGAAATTGCTTGGTATGTGCTTTCGACCAATCAAGGTTTATGTTTGCTTGGTCTACTTCCTCTTTTTTTTGCAAAAAATAGCCAATTTGATATTCATACTCTGTTTCTGAGGATAGTTCGTCGAATACTGCTACTCCGGAGGTATCAAAAGCAGGAGACATCTTGAAGAAGATGGGGGGGTCATAGTCTGAGGAGTCTAGGGCACGAATTCGGGCGACTCCTACACAAGGGAGAACACTTTTTTTGTTACTAGAGAGTTTATATTCGCCACGACCAAATATGCGTGCAGTGTCGCCCGTGACTGCACCCAGGATCGGACCAACGGTTAAAGGTTTTACTTTCATTGTCTATCTAAATAGTATGCTTTTTAAGCTATTGCATAATATCGTTATTCTTTGATTAAGTCAATGCTCTATGAAAAAACTAGGCAAGGAAGAAGGAAGAAGGAAGAAGGAAGAAGACTTTAGCTTTTACATAGAATCCGGTTATATAGTATATGTTTATAACTATACTCCCCTACTCCCCTACTCCCCTACTCCTCTTTCTGCCTTATTCAATTAAAATTTGTAGTTGCGATCGCGTACCCATAAACTAACAGGTACTGCTTGGCCTTGAGAACTAACTTTTACTTCTACTACAAAAGGTATTTTACCTTCTAAATTAACAGTAGTTTGTGCTGCTCGAATATCCTGATTAATATCTTTGCGTTTATTTTCAGGCATATAATAAGTTTCTAAGCCATATTTAATTGTCCGACCATTAAATTTACCTTGAATAGCTATTTGATTAGCTGGCAAATTTTGAGGTTGTTTTGCACTTACATCTACAGGTTTCCACACTTTGGGAATGCCTAAATTTTCTGTTGTTTCCGGTGCAGCTAAAATCACATAAATATTAGTTGGATTTTGCGAAGAAAGTTTTCCTGAAATTTCTAATTCAAATTTATTCCAACCAGGAAGTTTATTCAAATTATCTTTGCGGGATATATCATAATCTAAAACTTGATAATAGCCTCGCAAAAAATCGTAGGGGTCTACAGGTACAGTTTGCAAAACTACAGTTCTACCTGTAATCGTAGTATAAATAGCTTGAGCAGGAATTGACAAAATTAATGCTAACTGTACAGTTAATGGCAAAATAAATCGCCAAATTTGCATCTGATTTTTTGAAGATTTTGTTTGATTAATAGGTGGATTTAATTCTTCAGAATAATCAGATTCTTTAGTTGATAAATTGCTTTGATTAAAAGGGTTGATAAATTTCATGTTAATTTTCTCTTAGGGAATAGGGAACAGGGAACAGGGAACAGTGGGAAAAACATTGCCTAGTCTAAGATTCATCATTAGCATAAGTCCTAACCGCTTTGGCTATTATTATAATATCAATTTGGAGAAAGAATGTGTAAGCATTTCCTGCGGAATGCTTACAAGAATGTTACTAATAATAAGGGCAGTAGGAGGGAATGGCCATTCGCCCTTTAACTCCTAAGAAATAATACCATTTTCAAAAAATATTGCTACATTGGCTATTCAAAGTATTAGGTTTTAGGTGGTAGGTGGTAGGTATAAGAAATAAACAGTGAAGATTTTTCAATTCCGTTAAGCATCTATAATTTTACTGTAACAATCTTTCTTGAATTTGGTATAACCTAGTTATTTGTAGCAAATATTTATCAAATTGTGATAACACCTACTACCTAACACCTACTACCTAACACCTACTACCTAACACCTACTACCTAACACCTACTACCTAATTTTGTATAACCTCAAATAAAATTGGTATTAATTCTTAGATAATAAATGACGTTCAAACCATAAACCAGCAGCTATAACTCCTACACCACATAAAATAAATACAAAAGATTTAAGTAATAATTCGGTATTATACTCAAAAGTGCGACAGAGAATTTGTAAAGTTAGTAATACCAAACCACCCCAAAAACCTCCTCTAATTCCTCGCATCAATCCAATTCTAATTAAACCTGCTGCTAAGAGAAACATTTCTATATTTATGATAAAAGTTGCTATTTCTGGAATTTCATTGATACTCAAATGCCAGAAACATAATATTGTAGTTACAACAATGAAACCTAAAATCACACTACTGACTGAATCTAATTGCCAACGATGAGAATTTGTTCTATCAGTTTGTGCTAAATTAAACCATTCCCAAACAGAAAAACCTATAAAGATTAGAACTTCAATTAAAGTCAACCAACTAAACTGTAATGATGTATTTCCATCGCTCAAATCTTTAGTTAAAACATAATTCCAAATTCTCCGAAAAGATAAATATAAAAATCCAATACTCAAATACCAAATAGCTAAACTTCTTGCTAATTGTTGAAAAAATCGACTATCTATTTTAGGCAAAATAGTATCGTCATACCCCCATAATAAAGCTGGAGGTAAAGTCAAAGCGATCGCTCCCAAAAAACTATTATTTGATAAGTAAAAAATTTGCCACAAACTAATTTCTAGAGCTAGTAATAATATTGATGTAGCGAGAAAAAAAATAATCTTGGAACTGCACCAATAAGCTAGTGGAATTAGCAACAATACTGCCACCAAAGCCATATATTTGATAATTGCCTTTAACCAGGAAAATTCCACAGAATCAAATATAGTTGATAAACCCATTAAATAGCCTAATCCTATTAACAGGATAGCCATAATTCCCAGACTTTCCAGTTGTAAACTATAAGCCATTACCAAAACTCCCAATCCCCAAACAATGTATAATCCGTAGGGAGAACCACCGATATGAAACATTTGAGCCATAAAGGCTATATTTGCCCCTAAAATTAAGGCTCCAAATATTAACAGTCCGTGACCTAATCTTTGTTTTTTACTGGTAGTATTTGGTAGATTATTGGGCTGTCGCCAGAGATAAAAACCGCAGGTATTAACTAAGATAAATAGAGTTAATAATAGAAGTGTTTTTACTCCTCGCGACCACTGTTGCCAGTTAGCAGAAACAAAAGTGATAATACCTAATCCTAAAAGAATACCACCTAGAGAAATTAAGATAGTAATAAAACGAGCGCTGGCGGTTTCCTCCAAAGCATCAAACTGGTATCTTTCTGATAGTTGTTGATAAAAGCGATCGCTAATTAATTCCTCTGTTTGCCATAGTTTTGCTTCTTTGCGGAGCTGGCGACGAAACTTTTCTGTAATCATTTTATTTCTAAATTAAAGAATAATATCATGTCTGGATAATTAATATCAAGTCAGAGACCATTGGTATAATTAAGGTTTGCTGATTAAATCTAAAAGCACTGACATATAAAAGATTCAGCCTTTAAAGGAGCGAAAAAAAGTGCCTGGTATCACGTTGAAAACCCTCAAAAACTTAGCATAAAAGGCAGGAGGGATAGCAGAAAAATCAAGGAACAAATATATCCGACTATCTCCTAATTAATTCCTCGTTTCTCCTAACTACTCTCTGCTCCCCCACTCCCCTACTCCTGAAAAAGACTTTTTCAGCAAACCCTAATTAGGAGTCATGCGATCGCCTCATCTGGATACAGGAAAAAGCAAAACAAACAAATAGCGCGTAATATAATTCAAAATAGAAAAATTTTAATAGTAGTTGACTATGAAGCTGAAAAGATTAGGCCATGTAGCTATCTGCGTGCAAGACGTTGACAAAGCAGTAGAGTTCTATCAAAATTTGGGAATGGAAATAGCCTGGAAAGATGCTGACTGGGCATACCTAAAAGCTGGTGATGATGGACTAGCACTTTTGAGTCCTGGATATGAGCAAGCAGGGCCACATTTTGGGTTTGTGTTTAGCGATCGCTCAGAAATGGAAACCGCCTACGAACAGCTCAAAGTCCAAAATATCCAAGTCTCCCCTGTCCATGAACATCGAGATGGCACAGCTTCCTTTTACGGTAGAGATTTAGATGGTAACTGGTTTGAATACCTATACGAACCGGAAGCCATAGTTATTGAAAAAGGTAGAAGGCAGAAGGCAGAAGGCAGAAGGGAAAATTCCTGATGAATTACAAACCCTAAAAAATTTTAAACATCCCCGTTGACGGTGGGGTATTAAACCCACAAAATAAAAGATAATTAGAGGCCGATTTCACCGCCTTGGTGAATAGTATCTTAAGTGGGGGAGTAGGGAAGTTTCATGCAACGTCCGTACAGGGATAAGAAAAAATCAAAATAATTAATATTAGACTCTTTCTACTCCCTGCTCACCGTCAGGAGCATCACTGGACTGGGCATTTTCAACCTGCCTCTAAAGTTTACCGAAAAACATATAAATTTTATAGCAGTCGCCATTACTCTATTTGACATATCAAAAGCTTTAAACTCAGACAATGCTAGCTTTTCCCAACTTTAGTCCTCCCAGATAACTAAAGTCTCCTTCCTTCTTCCTTCTTCCTTCTTCCTTCTGCTACATCAAAAAAAATTTTAATTGATGCAGAGATCCTACTTAAATATATGTATTAACTATCAGGAGTATTCTAAAGTCTAAAATATCTACATATTAAAATATGACCCAGAAATTAGTATTAAGAAATCGCCGAAAATGGCCTCTCTTGCAATGGCGCAATATGGACTGGTCTCTAATGCTGGTCTATATAGCAATGACCACTTTTGGTGGAGTAATGATCCAAAGTGTCGAACGAAACCAGGGATTAACAGATTGGTGGCAACACTGGCTCACTGGAGGAGTAGGCTTAATCTTGGCCTTAATTATTGCTCGTTGTCGTTATGAAGTTTTAATGAACTGGAAATGGGTAATTTATATTTTAACCAATCTTTCTTTGGGAGCTGTACAACTCATTGGTACTTCAGCTCTGGGGGCACAAAGATGGATTAATGTTGGTGGTTTCCACGTTCAACCCTCAGAATTTGCCAAGGTAGGAATAATTATTACCTTAGCAGCAATACTTTCGTCTCAGACCAGGGTAAGGCTATTAGGCTTTTTTAAAGTTTTGATGATTACAGCCGTACCATGGTTTTTAGTATTTATAGAACCCAACCTCGGCACATCTTTAATATTTGGTGCAATTACTATGGGGATGTTGTATTGGGGAAATGTTAATCCTGGTTGGTTAATATTACTTGTCTCTCCTATTTTTTCAGCCATTCTTTATACTATCTATTTCCCTGCTTGGCTTGCATGGATCGCTTTGATGGCCTTAATCGCATGGCGGACTTTACCTTGGAAATGGCTATGGACACCTATAGTTACCGGGATTAATGTTGTCTCTGGAAATATTGGGCAAATATTATGGAATTTGCTCAAAGATTATCAAAAAGACCGACTAACAGGATTTCTGAATCCAGAACAAGACCCTCTGGGCACGGGATATCACCTAATTCAATCTCGTATTGCTATTGGTTCTGGACAGATGTTTGGTAGGGGGCTATATCAAGGTACTCAAACTCAACTACATTTTATCCCAGAACAGCATACAGATTTTATTTTCTCAGCTATTGGCGAAGAGTTGGGTTTTGTTGGTTGTATTCTGGTACTTTTAGCTTTTTGGTTTATTTGTCTGCGGTTGGTTATTATTGCTCAGACTGCTAAGGATGATTTTGGTTCTCTGATTGCCATTGGAGTATTATCAATGTTAGTATTCCAGGTTTTTGTGAATATTGGGATGAATATTGGTTTGGCTCCTGTGACTGGTATCCCACTACCGTTACTTAGTTATGGGCGATCGGCTTTGTTGAGTAATTTTATTGCCCTGGGGTTAGTGGAGTCAGTGGCTAATTACAGTGCTAAATCTAGGCAAGGTTTTTGACAATAGGCAACAGGCAACAGGCAACAGACAACAGACAACAGACAACAGACAACAGACAACAGGCAACAGGCAACAGGCAACAGCTCATCTGGGACAGAGCTATTTCATTTTTGATAATCACCTGGGTAGGGGAGTAGGGGAGCTTATACCATTTCAATTAAATAATGTCACAAATAGGTAGATATTTTAAGTACTTAAAATATCACTTCTAACTTTTGACTTTTGAATGTATGACTTTAAATGGGGAATAGGGGAGCTGATACTATTTCAATTAAATAATTTCACAGATAGGTAGAGGTTTTAAGTACTTAAAATA
>NZ_JAAHGK010000248.1:0-7150 GCF_010672505.1 Okeania sp. SIO2B9
ATAGGGAACCCACCCCTCGACCCTCCCCCTCCCAGGAGGGGAGTAATTGATAATTTATGGATAATAATTGATTTAATTTTTAATTATCGGAGGTGTCTAGATATTAATGATCGGATGTTTGTAGTGTGGGCATCTTGACCGCTATGGATATATTCATCATGGAATATGCTGTAATATTAGTCTGCCTACTTACACTTAATAGATAAGTGATAATGTAAACGTCTCGCTTACCTACGGGAGCAAGATGCTCCCACTGCCATTGCTATAAAATATTGAGATTAATCCTATATAATATCCCCCAAAACCTCTTTCTATCTCCTATTCCCTAACTATTAATTAATAAATTGTAGAAATTCTAATTGATTAGCCTTACCAACTATATCTACTAACCTTTGCCATTCTTTAAGTGAATCTGAACCCTCTCCCATGGGTTTAAAATAAGCAGGCCAAACAGGCGATCGCACCTCATATAAAAATACAGGCCATTCATTTTTTATTTCTTCTCCACGCAATACTTGATCGACAAATTCTTCTACTGCAGCAAATACGGCTAATTTTGGTTCTGATGATAAATCTGTTAAGGCTTCTTGACATTTATAAACTGTTTCTTGGTGCAATTGTTCTAAATTTTCTAGCACTTCTTCAGCGGTGGGTTTAGCAGATAACCGGAGGGAAGTATCGTCAGGAGTTAAGTCATCTAAGTGTTGTCTAATTCGGTAATGAAAATTTACCTCATAAGACATTTCAAAATTCCATAAATTTTGGAAAGCTCTGCGTAAATTAGGTTGTAACTCAGACACTTTATTCTGGGCAATAACTTGCAAAAAATCGGCTCCCCTAGCAGTAGTTAAACCTCCCAATTTTCCTTGTTCGGTTAATATTTGAGTTATTTGATACTTGGCATCATCAATTAATTGTTTTAACCCATTATCTAAGGAATTAAAATGTCGAGTTAAATGAGTCCGAATTTTATGTAAATATTCAGCATAAACAATTTCCCAAGAACCTTTTTCCCGATGTCTAACCTTAATCTCTTGTAAACTAGGAATTCCCGGATCTTCCTTACAACTTTGAATTGCTACCTCTACTTGAGGTTTAAAAAAATCTTCATCTACCAGATAACGTTGCTGCTTAAAATTATCCAGCAATTCCATTAAACCCACCGATAAATTACTCATCAACTGATTATATAAAGGTAGAAAAACTCCCATTTCATTTTGATTTGCAGTAGGACTTGCTAAAGCCTGACGCGCCTTTTCTATTTCCACCTCTACAATTTTTTGTAACTCCACCATCCGCTCTTGACAAGAAGCAGCATATTGTCGATCTAAGCTCTGAATTTTAGTAGCTAAATAATTCAAAACAGTATCTAATATTTTCAGATTAGCTACTTCCACATCAGCACAATTAGCAATAATACAATCCACTAAATTCAGATGTTTTTTATCAAGATCGTCAGCCAAGTCTTGACAATTATTCAAATTATCACCATTAGCAGAATTAGCATTAGTTTGATTGAGAATCATAAAAGACCACAAATCCAAAGGCAAATCTACAATTGCCGCCCTAGCTGTGTCATAAAGTCGGACATCAACATCTGCCCAATAGTCACCTTTAGCGCTAGGCATTCTCACAAATAAAACAGCATCAATATCCTGACTTAATGTCTGAATTAATCGTGTTTCATCTCCCACACCAGTATCACCTAATCCAGGCATATCAACTAAAGCTATTTGCCCAACATCAGTATTAGGAAAAGGGCAGGTAATTTTCACTTCTTTAACTGCTAAATAATTAAAAAATATCCGTTGACCATCAGCAGTATCTTGAGCCACATATTCCCGAATTTCATTACTAGAAATACGCTTGGGTGGAGAATTTAATAATCCCACATATTTATCAATATTAGTATGATATCGATTCAAATGTTCATACATCGCACCCGGTGCAGCATATCCAGGCAAATTTTCTGGCAATGGTGGCAAAGGTTTAGAAGCAAATTCGACTAAATTATTAGGTTTAGCACCCAGATGTAGCTTTTCATAATAGGGGGCAATGACATCATCAATAAACGACCGCTCCGAATGAAAATAAACCTCACCGAAAGTCGTAACATTAGGGTTATGACGAATCATGCTACGAACACCCGTACAATGTTGGCGATCGCCGTCGGGAATTTCTGTTGTGGTCAATCCCGTTAAACTTTGCAAAAGACGACTTTTTCCTTGTCTAGCACGACCAACTACCCCAATATTCAATGTATCGCGGGAAAAACGCACCTTCAGTTTTGCCAACGCTTCTAACTCTGTAGCAATTTTCAGATGTAGCGCCAGAAAATCAATTTCCGCCAGTCTACCTTGAATTTTCCGGTCTTCTATTTGTGTAATTAATTGATTGCGTTGAGATTCGAGAGCGTGTAGCGCGGAGGTAAGTTCCCTAAGATTGGTCTCTGTGCGTTCAATTTTCTGAACAAGGGGACGACGCTTATCGATAATATCACTAATAGTTTCATTTCTATTTCGCATAGCTAAATTCCTCTATGAATATTTCAGCAGAATTAGAGGATGGTAATTTGGAGATTTCCAATATCCTTCTCTCTGAATTTAGCTACAAATTCTCCCCCCTCGCTTCCGGTTAAATTTTAGTAATTAGTAATTGGGAATTAGCAGTTTGCAAATGGTAGTTAATTTTTATAGGACTTATATCATGTTCGGATAATCACTTATAATAAAGTCATTGCGACTGGAACGGAGTGGAAGGTTTGCGTAGCATTCCGTAAGGAAAGCAATCTCAGAGGTTTGAGATATCTCTTCTATCTATAATCCTAATTATAACTATTCAGGAGATGTCTATTAGCCCACCCGCGACAATAACACCATAGAATATTTTTTTCTACTTGATAAATCAAAAAGTCGCCTGCTTATGGGTGAGGGGAAGAGACCCAATTTTTTGGTAAAGTTCTAGTGTAGGATGGCAGAAATAACTAACCAGTTACAAAATCCTAAAAGCTTTACCAATCAATACTTTTGACTTTTGACTTCCGCATAGTGGCACTAGCCTGAATTTTTCATCATTAGTATTTTCAAACCAGAACGAGGATGTAAACTGGGAATAGAACTAAGGGATAAATCTTGATTTGGCTCTAATTTCCACTGATAATTACGCAATAGTAGAGAACTAAAAATTTTCATTTCCATTTGGGCAAAAGCATAACCCAAACAAAATCTGGAACCTCCACCAAAACCAACTAAGCTATAATCCATCTTCTTATCTTCAGCTCTTTCTCGATCAAAACGCTCTGGATCGAATTCGGAAGGATTAGTATAAACTCTTCGATCTTGGTGAGTTTTTTCAATACGATATAATACCTGCCAACCTTGAGGCACATAGTAACCGTTATAGGTAAAAGGTTTAACCACACCTCGAAAACCTCCACCAACAGGAGGATATAGTCTTTCTACTTCTTTGAGCACTTGCTCTAAATAAGGCATTTGTTTGAATTGCTCATTACTCAACTCTCCCTGCTGTTTTAAATTTTCTTGCTCCGCTTTTGCTTGTGCCAAAATATCAGGATGTTGTGCTAATGCCATACATAATGAGGTAAGCATTGATGTTGTGGTTTCATGTCCAGCAAATAGCATAAGTAGTGCCTGCACTTTAATTTCTTCCAGACTGAGACTATTCCCTTCTTCATCTCTAGTTTCGATTAATAAACTTAGTGCATCTTGAGTCGGATTTTTTTCTCTTTCTCTGATTTCTGCTTCTATATGCTTCAGTAAAAAATCTCTCGCCTTCAACGCTGAGGTATAAGTAGTAAAAGGTAGCCTAATGGGAAAACTAAATAAACCTGCGGTTAGTTCGCTAAATTTTCGAGACAAAAGTGCAGTTTTTGTTCCTGGTTTACTACCTAAAAGCAATATACTCGCAACTTCAAAGGTCATCTGTTTCATTTCTGGTAGTAAAGTCAGATGTTTCATCTCAGACCATTTCACCAAATAACGATTGATAGTATCAACCATAGTTGCAAAATAATTCCTTAAAGCTTGCCCATGAAAAGCAGGCATTAATAATCGACGGTTTCTTTGATGTTCTTCCCCTTCTTGCAAGAAAAGAGATCTGCCTAAAAGTTCGTGAAAACTTTTCGGCCAACCGTCATGCCAGGAAAAATGGTCAAAATGAGTCTGGAGAATAAAACGGTTTGCTTCAGGGCCAATCATTACAATTGTAGGACGACCTAATATATGAGTTTTGAAGATAGTACCGTATTTTTCTTCTCGTCGATCAGCGAAATTACGATCTCTTAGAAAATCAATGGTTTCACCAATTAATGGAAGTCCAAAACTACCAGGGGGTAAAGGATGAGTATTTTCTTCTGTCTTCTTAATAGTTTGCCTTTTGATAGTTTTTTGTGTGATATGATTAGTAGTCTACCATTGCTGGAATAACAACACAGACCAGATGAAGTATTTGAACAAAAACCTACGATTTAATTCTGCATTGATTCTCTAACTCGATTAATCCAGCCTTGACCTCGTTTCAGCACTAAACTTTGTGTTATTCACACGTCGGTAGTTTTATTGAAGTATTCTGTTTGTTTACTGATCCATGATCTTTAATTAGTAAAGATTTTCCAGTTCCCGATCATTCATAGCTCAATTTACAAACACCTAATAATAACAATTTTTTAGGGACATTTCATAGAACATCCCTACTTACTTCCTTGTTGGCAAGCGCCCTATCACTAGAGAATACCTGCAAATTGAGGCTATAAATAATTGCATTAAACCTTTTCGCGATTTGCTTTTTTATTTCCCCATTACTAATTACTAATTACCGAAAAATTGTGGTTTAAAACCTCCCTTTTCAAGGGGATAATAAAGAAAAAAAATCATGATTAGTCAATCCTCTTCTTTTCAAGGAGAGGTAATTATTAATTATTAATTTTTGAACATTATCCATCAGTAATTTTCTGCATTTTATTCTTAGATAGCTGACGACTAACAGAAGAAACTGCTCTTACAGGAATCTCTGTTAATTGAGCTAAAATCAAATTCCAGAGATAGCCATATTGAGGATTATTTTTCAGTAATAAAAATTCGGCAAATACATAAAATCTTTTGGTTCTTTTGTATTCAGGAGGATTATCTTCAATCCTAATTTGTTCTGGTTTAGGCAATTTATGACCGATAATTTTTCCTTGCTCATAATACTTTGCTTGAATAGAAAGTCCTAATAATCTATCCAAACACCAAAAAGGAAAATATTTAAACGGTCCTGACAAAATCATCGCATCTCTAATATCTGCCAAAGTTGCTTGTACTATTTCATTTTTCCATACCTTTTTATCAAAGTTTTCTGTATGCCATCCTTGATGATCTTTTCTTTTCCCTAAAAGACACAAGGGATTGAATTTATTATGCAAAGGAGCTATGGGTATTTCCACCATATAATTCGGTTGATTTTGTAATTTTTGGTCTCCCGTCCTTACACCACAAGTATTCATTTCATCAATATTAAATATTGATTCCCATGGAGATTTTAAACTAGCCTCATCACCATATTTTACATCTTTTCTATTAAGCCTTAAAACCCAACTATCAGGATATTTAGTAAAATATTTTCTAGTTATTTCTGCAATATCTGGATGCAAAAGTTCATCACAATTTACTGTTAAAATATATTTTCCCGAAGCATTTACTAACCCAGTCATTCTTTGAATTATTTCTCCGCGAAATGAACTATTTATTTGTTGCATTCGGGGGTCGCTAATTGGCAGTTTTTCCATTCCTGGAGGGTGGGCTAAAATTAACTCTACATCTCCATTGATTTTTAAAAGGGTTTCGATCCAATATTCAGGAAGACCTTCTCTTGTGGGTACTACAATTGATAATATTGGCTGGGTCATTTTTATGTATATTAGCTAAGTTTTAGCTACATTGTATCAAATTTTTTTATCGTCAGCCAATAATTTAATTTTGGGGTAATTTTACAGAAATTTTATAGCAAATATTGAAGAAGGAAGAAGAAAAAAGTGGATGGGGCAACTTTTAAGCATTCCCTCCGCGTCTACAAATCCTAACCAAATTGTAGAAACTCTGTAGACGGTAGGATATTAAACCAATAAAGAAAAAGATAAATAGAACTTTATCTAAATTATATTTAAAGTCTCGAACGCCATTTTTCTAATGCTAAATCAATGGGTGCATCTCAATGCAAGAATAAAGCCAAAATTTTATCGCTTTTAGGCAACAGGCAACAGGTAACAGGGAATAGGGAATATATAGGAAAAAAGTATTTTTGCAAATGTGAGATGCACCCAAATCAATTAATGAGTCTAGAGATTTATAACAATCTAAAATTTCTGTTTTTAATTCTTCTCCTATTCTTGCTTCCCATAGTTTTTTATAATGTTTAAATAGCTCCATATCTTCACAGGTGAGAGGTTTTGGTTTTTTTGGGATATTTCATAATTCTAAGAACTGCTTTAATATATTTTTCCCTCATATTTTTGCTTATCGGTAACGAAAAGTAGTATATACGATTACCAATATCGATAGAAAACTGAGAATAATTACCTCCTATTTCAATTGCTTCTATTAATTTTTGCATACTCCTTTTATGCCGATTTATTTCTGTTCCTACTCCACTGG
This sequence comes from Okeania sp. SIO2B9, assembly GCF_010672505.1. NCBI lineage: Bacteria > Bacillati > Cyanobacteriota > Cyanophyceae > Oscillatoriales > Microcoleaceae > Okeania > Okeania sp. SIO2B9. The sequence goes on from NZ_JAAHGK010000248.1 coordinate 6,651, forward strand.
ATACATAACCTTCAATCAAAGCTTGATCTTGCCAATCTTTCCAAATTCTAGCTCTGCCAATTCTCGAACTTTCACCTCCTTTATATGGTATCCAGAGAAATATTATTAATTCGCCTTTATCCAGGAAAAATTCAGCACAAAATTTACAACTTTTCCCACTACCAATTCCATATTTAATACTCCCAGCAGAAGAAAATTCTTGCATCCTACTGTCAAACTTCAGAATTTTCTGTCAAACTCTCAATACCTCCTCCTGCTGTTGAACATCTAAATTATTTACAACTTTCAAAAGTACTGTGGGTGGGGTAGGTAAATCTAAATCATTTTCTAGCTCCTGATAGGGAATAATTGCCTTTGAAATCTCCCCATTATCAATATCTTTCAAACAAAAATAAAAGTTATTCCCATCTGAAATAACAGAAAACTCTAAAAACTGAAAATCAAGAGTGTGATATTTTCGATCTGTAAAATTATCCCGATGAAAACTAGGAGTAATTGCC
>NZ_JAAHGK010000249.1:0-7150 GCF_010672505.1 Okeania sp. SIO2B9
TTCCATAAATTTTGCGAATATCATTCCCTTTATTTTGATTAAAAATCTGGGCAGCAACCATTTCGGCAATACATTTATCAAAGCCAGATTTAATATTATCATTCTTAGCTTCTACAAGAGTAACTATTGGTGCTTGAATTATCGTTTGTAATGTGGAATGACTAATAATAAAATCGCAAAAACCATTTAACTCTAGCTCTGGATTAACATTAAATTCGATGCCAGAAAATAAGCCTATTTGATTATTAGATATTTTTTTACTTCTGCTAATACTGGAGCAATAATAAATTCTGTTTGCGGAGCATTCCGTCAGGAAACGAGCTTTTTCCGAAGCGTTCGCGCTAGCGTTGCGGAGCAAATCGCCACTGCTAATGGTAGATAATATTCTAAAGCTTCTTGAAGAAATTGACTGGGAATAACATCTGGTAATTTATTAAATTTACCCAAGTTTTCGACCAGCTGAAGATTAAAATTAGTGAGAACTTCCTCTAAGGTAAATTTACTGTAAGGCATGAGTTTCTTTAGAGGTCATTTTCAGTTATCAGTTAGTCAGTTAAGGGTGGGCAAATATTAAATTAATTGAGATTAATTTTATCTCAACCAAAATGCACCTACCCTACTTTCTTCACCTACAACATTGTTATAGCGTTTATCTGGCTAGTGAGGTAGTTTTTTCTTTCTTCCCTGTTGCCTGTTCCCTGTTGCCTGTTGCCTGTTGCCTAAAGCAAACGAATTTTGTACCTCACGCTTTTTGGGAATTGCTATATTAGTTTTTTTGTTGATAACACCAACCAAGTAAAGTACCGCCAACAACTAATTTAATTACTTCTAATAACCAGTAACCGCCGTGCATTTGATTCATGGTCACAGGAACTTCTTTAACTGACTCAAACAGATTTAGATTTATACCCAAAGCACTCATTTGAGGAGTTAAACCGTAAGTATCAATTAAAGCGATCGCCAACAATGCTATAGAAAATATAATTGCTGTTTTAGTATTTTTAATTAAATTATTTGGTGTGGCACTTAATACTAATAAACCTGTTAAACCCAAGCTTGCACAAATTAATTCAAGTCGGTTAAACAACGAAAACATTATTGAACCTGCTGCTGTAAAATCTGATGTATTCATCATGCCAGAAGCATACATACTAGGCATAATTACCACGTCTAAAATTATGCAGGCACTTAACCAGAAACCTAAAGTTAAACAAACTATTGTTTGCCAACGTTTTTGATTAGATTCCAGATTTGAAGAAATAGTTGCCATATATTTTTACCTATTTAGAGTTATATATGAATTAGTTATCTTCAGCTTAACTAAAATTCGCCTCAATTAGTATTAAGTATTTTTACAATCTGATTTTGATAAGAAATGTAAAAATAACTAAAAATTCCCAAACAAAAAATCTAAGTTATAGCACTACGCAAATAGGGCGCGGACATTTATAAATGCTAAAACTCACTCAGGGATTATTTTTGACTTTTTACTTTTGACTTTTAACTTGCGCGTAGCGCTGTAGTAATTAAGTTGGTGGGCATAAATAGACGTTTCCGTTTGTCATGCTGCGCAAAAAAACGAAGAGTCTGAAAATGAAGCCAGAAGGCAGTTTTCAACCTAATTTTCAAAGTTTTGAATTTCTCTGGTTATTTTACGGATAATTAAACCGACCTACTTAGTAATTGGCACACTTTTCAAATAACTTGATACTAATTTAATATTGGGTTGCATAGAATTAAGGTTTCAAGAATAAATAATTGACTTTAGATCGAGGTTGATAACTTATAGAAGTTGATAATTTTGTGGAGTTTCACATAAAATTGGTATTACTATTTTAGAAATAAATTTCAAAACTTGAGGCGAATTTAGGTAGAGAAAGTTTCCCTAATTTGAGTATTAAAAATCTCAAATTATTTCAACTAGGGAATATATATTAAGGAATTATTTTCCCCTCAACTTTATCCCTAATACAAATTCGATCAACGTTTTTTACAAATAGTAGAAGTAATAAAGAAGGAAGAAGCAATAAGCAAGAAGGAAGGAGGAATAAATATTTAAAAAAAAGAGAAAACGATAGAAATTACCATATAAAATGAACTGAATAAGCTATTTTTAAGCATATCCGATCAAGATGCAATTTTTAATGTTCAGTTATGGCAAATTTAAATTGTGAATATATAGTCATTTAAAATAAGAATAAAACACTTTTTCGGCTGAAATTCTTTACAAGGCAAGAAACCTTTTTCTCAATCTAAGCTGAAATAACTATATAGCAATTCCCAAAAAGCGTGAGGTATAGCGCTGTGCGCAGGCAACAGGTAACAGGCAACAGCTCATCTGGGGGAATAAATTACTGATAATATAAGACTTTTAGCTATTTTGCCCCTCCTGCAATTTGTAAATATACCAGCGCTCATTGCTATACAAAATTTTAGGTTTGAGGGAACAAGGAACAGGGAACAGGGAATAAAAAGGTAAGCATTCAGCTATTAGCAGTCAGCTATCAGCAATTAATAATGAATAATTACTTCTCAGGTTTAGTCCGGAGATTTTGAAAGTAACTTTTTATTCTTTCCTAAATTTCAAAGGTTGCTTTTACCTTTCCCAACATTAATAGCTGATAGCTAATAGCTGACGGCTGAATGCTTACATAAAAAGACAAAAAGATAACTGTACCTCACGACCTTGGGAAACCCTATATAAGCTTAAAACATCTGTATATTCCCTATTTATTTCCATACCGGGTGTTCCTTCCATCCACAATTACATTATTTCCAAAATCAAAGCATATTAGCTTAAATCTATATTTTCTCCAAATACTTAAACCAAGTAAAATACAATCCAATCGACAATAAAATAAATATTAATAATAAAATACCAAAATTATCCCACTGCTTCATCATCAACATCATTCCCATCAAAAATAAAACCAACTGCCAAGGAATAGCAATAAAAGTTGCCATAATATCTCGTTTATTTTCTGCCTGAATTTTTGCCTGAATATTAGTTGGTAATTTTTTCCTCACTACTTCCCAAAAGCCAAAAGGTCTCGTCACCCGATAAAAATTATCAATTGTTTCTAAGTTAGTTGCTGGTGTAAAAAATGTCCCCAAAATACATCCTAAAAAAGAACAAATACTCGGCACCAAAAATAAAATATATTCCTGAGCTTGAGAATTATTCGCCACAGGTAAAATTACCGCTTTTGTCAAAATAGCTGCAACCAAACCCGCTCCAGTACCAATGGCAAACCCATAACCATTAAATCTCCACCAATACCATCTCAATACTAAAGGAATAAACAACCCAGTTCCTAATCCTAAAGTTAACCATCCCCAAATATCATTAATATTCGTGATATTAAAACTAAACATTAACCCTAAACCAACAATGACAATAGATGCTAAACGACCTTGATTAACTAATTGTTGATTAGAAGCTTCAGGTTTAAGATAAGCTTGATAAATATCCTTCACCCAATATGCAGCACTAGAATTAATAATAGAATCAAAAGTTGACATTGCTGCTGCAATAAAACAGGCAATTAATAAACCCTTAATACCTACCGGAATATATTCAGCAATTACAGTAGGTAAAACTAATTCAGGGTCAGAAATTACCTGATTTTTCAGACCATAATCTATCCCTAATACTGCAAAAGCTGTAACTAGAGGCCAGCGAAATGATAATAAGAAAATCCAGAATAAAGAAAGTAACCCAGCCTCACGATCGCTCTTCGCGGCAAAGTAACGTTGAGCTACATAACCACCCCCACCAGCAGCACCTTCGAGAAATACTTTAAAAGTATAAAATAACATCACTCCACCAAACAAATTAAAAATACTATAATCCCCTGGCAAATCAATAGTTATTGGTGGGGTGAGACTACTCCATTCTGCTAAATTCCATGTTTTTAATTGTTCTGTACCAGGAATGGAAATTGAAAAAGTTTCTGGTAGATTTACAGTTTTAAAAGCCATAAAACAGATATATAAAACTGCCACAAAAATCAAGATTCCTTGAAAAACATCTGTCAAAACTACTCCATAAAAACCACTAATAGCAGTATAAATTAAAGCTAATAAAATGAGTAAAACTCCAGCAACTCTATCATCAATTTCCAAAAAAATTCCTAAAAATTTGCCACCTCCAACGGCAAAATAGCTAATAGAAGCAATAGCAAAAATAATATTAGCAACTGCACTAATAATTCTGGCAATATTTCCTTCTCGACCCATACCAAAACGTAACTGCATCCATTCAGCAACAGTCATTACTTGAGCGCGACGATTCCACTTTCCAATAAATGTCATTAAACAGGCTAGATATAATACTATTCCACCCCTAATTTCAATAAAAAATCCCTTAGTCCCCAAAGCATAAACTAAAGCAGTTAATATCATAGTACCTGCAAGGTCAGTATTAGAAGCCATACCAGAAGCACCCAAAACCCACCAAGGCAAATTCCGATTTCCAAGAAAGTAAGATTCTATTCCTGTCGAAGCTTTTTTTTGTAGAAAAACCCCAAAACCCATAATAAATACCAAGTAAATTATTACAACTGTATAATCAATTATTTCCATAAAAGTAAATCTATAAATCAATTATCATTGATAATTTTATACCAAAGATAGCACTATAGCAATTATGAGATTCTCTGATAATTATGATGATAAAGCTGAGAAAATAAACTATCCGTTGATTCTGTTTTTTAATTAGAGTTAGTAGGCCGTATCTTCAACAGATATTATATTCGGGGAATAGTTTTAATTGATGCAGGTTATGGCAATAACACAACTTTCCTGAAAAGACTCGAAGAAAGGAAATTAAAATATCTAGGAGAAATCAGACAAAACAACAAAAAGTAGTAGTTAAATCAGAAGTAAAAATCAGAATAGATAAACCTCTTCAATAATTGATAATTGATCATGAATAATTGATAATTACTTCTCCCTAAAAGGAAGAGGATTGACCCTTAAGGAAAATTTTTTCTTGTTTCTCCTCTAAAGGAGAGGGTTTAAACCTTAATTATTAAATAATTATTCAATAAGGAGCTGACCATTAAATAAATTTGAATCAGTGGTATTAACTCTAGAAAAAAAAGTTTGAGTTAGTACATTTATCAAAATAATATGGGTCGCGCAACCCCGCCTTTTAAGGCGCAATATTTTTGGAGAGTTGCTCACGCATCTCCTACTTCCCCTCCTGGGAGGGGTTAGGGGTGGGTTAACTTATGACTTATGACTTATGACTTCTGACTTCGTTAAAGCTTCGGTTTCGCACTTCAAAGGAAAAATAACTTTTGCTATAGTTATAGCACTACAGGAATTGGTTAGAACATTTTTTAATTCTGTTTCCTGACGGATTCCGCACCGAAAACCATTTTACAGTTCGCTATTCCCAGATCCAGTTTTCCCTATTCCATAGCGCGTAGCGCTATATGAATGCTAGTTATGCGCGAAAAAAGAACAAAAATTGATTATTTGATTACCCATATTGAGAGGTTAAAAGTAACATCTGAGTGGATAATAGATATCTACTCAAACAGAAATTGGATAGAGGTGTTTGATCGAGAAGCTCTCATTATGTTTGGGGTTAAAAGAATATCAAGGAACGAGATAAATGGAGCTTGAAACGCCTTTTTGTATTGATATTTTGTGCTTATACTTTAATTATTTCGTATAAGTTAACTGAAGGACTAAAAAGGTAATAGGCAAATCAAACTTTGAAGACATTTACTGGTGCTGATAAAGCTTTTTTTGCAGTTATATATGCACTGTTTTATTGATTTTTTGACTAACAATATTGACCTGTTTACCTATCACAAGTAAAGTTTGGTCTATATTAAAGCTCTAAAAGTTATGTAAATCTCATTAGGAGAGAAGGAAGGACTGAAATTAAAAAAATCTGGGGTTGTCTGAGTTTTAAGCTTTTGATATATCCTAACTTTGATTTCGACTGCTATACATCTGTTTGATAACTAGAAAATAATTAGACATCTCCAGTAATAAAAAAGATATATCCTAACTTTGATTTCGACTGCTATACATCTGTTTGATAACTAGAAAATAATTAGACATCTCCAGTAATAAAAAATAAAACCAATTATCCCACAGAAATTATCAATTCTTTCCGCCTACTCCCTATTCCCTAATCCCTCTTTTCCGGAGATGTCTATTGGAAAAACCTGGGGTTGTCTGAGTTTTAAGCTTTTGATGTGTCCTAACTTTGATTTCGACTGCTATATATCTGTTTCATAGCTAGAAAATAAATTGCCAAAATAAATGCTATTTTACCAGTACTAAGTAACTTGTTTCTCATCAATATACAATTTACCCAAATTTTTCCTTCTGAATAAAAACCTGATTCCTCAATTTTTTTTATCCTCTATTTTTATAAAATTTTTTAGCTGTCAATGAAGAAGTGATATAAACTTATTTATGTTTTTTCTGAATGACGACTTTTTCTAGAGTTTGTAGCAGTTTTGTACCCATACCTTGCTATATAAATTTTGTAGCAACAAATAAACTATAAATTTCTGCTTTGTCGACATGAATAAACCCAAAAGTAACGATTATCTTGGCCTAAGTTGCCACAAAAATCATCTATTATCGGAATCTTAACAATGCTTTTCTTCTAATTAAAGATTCTATTTATTGAGTTTTATAGTCTTTATAGCAAATTCATTTCTAAGTTACATAAAATAATATCTCGATCAGGGTTGACCATAGATCGAGATAGACAAGTTAATAAATTTCATAATTCTGTGCCACCTCACATAAAATTAAGTGGTGTAACACCATTTATCAAAAGTCCTACTACGCTCATAACCTTGATTTTGCCAACTTATAAAGCAACTTCTATTCCTCCATTCTTGAGCGATCGCTACCAACAAAATGAACAAATTTCATCCTACTTAGGTAAGGCCAAAAAATCACCTTCACCATCATCATAACTATTAAATACTCCCCACTAAATTCAAGAAATTCAACTACCCTTGCTGAAAAAAAAGAGAATTAACTCCAAATATTTTTTTCTTTTCTATCCTGGATGGGTAGAGACTTGAAATTTTAATTATTCAGTAATTCATTTCGTCATTTAGTCAGAACAAATCATCAAACATTTTATGATTTTCCTGTCAAAAAATAA